>NZ_LCWL01000123.1:0-51575 GCF_001441695.1 Alishewanella sp. WH16-1
ATTTGTGTATAAGAGACAGACTATAGCTGGGTTTAAGATCTAAGCTGAACTATGCTGTGTAACGGTAATGCCCGCTGCCGGGCACGTTTTGCCAGCCTGAAGATGAGCTAGTCATGGATTTAAATGCGACCCGGTATTTCGTAAAGATTGTGCAAATGGGCAGTATCTCTGCCGCAGCCAGGGTACTGAATTTGCCAAAGGCAACCCTAAGCCGGCAATTATCAGCTCTGGAGCTGCGACTTGGCAACCGGTTACTAAACCGCTCCACCCGGGCGTTGTCGCTAACCGATTTGGGGCAGGAATACTATGCCAGCGTTGTCAGCTTAATTGACGAATTTGAGCTGGCAGAGCAGAGCTTGCTGCAGCAACATGCCGAGCCTGCAGGCCTGATCCGGATTGGTGCCACCACTGGCTACTGTCAGCATCGGATTACGCCGCTGCTACCGGGCTTTCTTACTGCGTATCCCAGGGTCCGGATTGAATTAAAGCTAAGTGAGCAACGCAGCCACATTGTGCAGGATGGGCTCGATCTTACCATCAGAATGGGGGAGTTGGCTGACTCTGAATTGTTGTGCCGCAAAATTGGTACTGTCAGACGGATCCTCTGTGCTGCTCCCGCTTATCTTGCAAAATCGGAAACGCTGGTCACTCCGGACGATCTGAGACGGCAGCAATGTGTGGTATTGTCTGCCGCGCTGGATAAATGGCAGTTTGAGAATAATATTTCGGTCAGCGTAAATTGGCAGATCGCAGCCGGTAATATGTCTAACGCCTGTCAGTTAGTGCTGGCTGGGCAAGGGATAGGGTTGCTACCTGATTTTATGGTGGCGGAATATCTTGCCACAGGGCAACTGCTCAGCTTATTGCCGGATTATCCGGCCAGCCAAACGCCGGTGAATGTGCTGTATGCCAACAGTAAAGCCAAAACAGCTGCCGCTATGGCCTTTGTTGATTATCTGGTTGCTGCGCTTTAACCTTTATATCCAACCTACGCCTGGGACCTTTAAATGACAGCTGAGATTAAACAACAGATTGCCTGCATTGCCTTGCTGGTAGCCGATTATGATGAGGCGATAGCATTTTACACAGAAAAATTGGCTTTCAGCCTGCTTGAAGATACCGACTTAGGAGGCGGTAAGCGCTGGGTACGGGTTGCGCCACCAGGCTCAGGCGGAACCGCATTATTGTTAGCAAAAGCCAGTAATCCGCAACAGTTGCAGCAGGTCGGCGACCAGGCTGGCGGTCGCGTGTTTCTGTTTTTGCAAAGCAACGATTTTTGGCGGGATTATCAGCAAATGCGTGCCAACGGGGTGACCTTTCATGAGGAACCACGCGAAGAATCTTATGCGACCGTGGTGGTGTTTTCCGATTTGTATGGCAATAAGTGGGATCTAATTCAGCCCAAATGAGGTGCGTTGTCATAAAAGCTTAATTTCAGGGTCACAGCAATGTCATCTGTTTTCCACACACTCAGCTTCAGAGTGTTGAGGAGACTTTGCAATGGCCCGACAACTGATAGCCTCAATTCATGCGCTGGATGTGAGAACTTTTATCTGGTGTATGAGTTTAAAACAACGTGAGCGTCTGACGCGGTTTAGCCGCTACTTGTCTGCGTCAGCGGATGGGCCCTGGTACGTTATTTTAACTGCCCTGTTATTTATGCTGGAAGAAGAGTTGCCAGCGGGGCTGTTACAGGCGATGTTATTGGCCGTCAGTATTGAGCGCGCCATCTATCTGCTGGCCAAGAATTTATTTAAACGTAACCGGCCGCAGGACGCACTTGGTGATTTTCACAGTTTTATCCGACCGTCCGATCGTTTCAGTTTTCCCTCCGGCCATACCTCCTGCGCCTTTTTATTCGCATCTTTTATGGTGTTGCTATTCCCGCAAGCACTGCTGTTCTGGTTTAGTTGGGCGGCAGCAATTGGTATGTCCCGGGTATTTCTGGGCGTGCATTTCCCAACGGATACTTTGGTCGGCGCAATATTAGGCTTAACGGTGGCTAATTGGGCGCAAGGGACTATGGGTTTATGAAAAGTGGCTTTATGAAAAGTGGGCTTATGAAAAATGAGTCTATGAAAACTGGGCCTATGAGAATTCTGTATGGCGTACAGGCGACCGGCAATGGCCATATTACCCGGGCCAGAGTGATGCAACAGGCGTTGGCGCAGCGCAATATTGAGGTAGATTACGTTTTTTCCGGTCGTGCTAAAGATAAGTTATTTGACATGGCTCAGTTTGGCGATTACCAGGTACTACGCGGTCTGACCTTTGCCACTGAAGCGGGAAAGATCAATTACGCCAAAACGGCTATAGAGGCCAGTTTGTTAACCTTGTGGCGCGATATCAAGCAGTTGTCGCTACAACACTATGATTTAGTGATCACCGATTTTGAACCTGTTACCGCCTGGGCTGCGCGTCGTGCCGGCGTACCTTGTATTGGCCTTGGCCATCAGTATGCGTTTCAATACGCGGTGCCAAGAGCGGAAGATAACTGGGTCGCCAGTATGGTGATGCGTTGGTTTGCGCCGGCCAGTATTGCGCTCGGCGCGCACTGGCATCATTTTAATGCACCGATCCTGCCACCCCTTATTCATGTTGCCGCGCCAGAGCGGCCAGTGCAGCCGGAGCAGGTATTGGTCTATCTGCCATTTGAAGACCCTAATACCATATTGCAGCTATTGGCGCCGATTAAAGATTATCAGTTCCACTTTTTTAGTGATGGTCTTAAAGCCGGTCAGTATGGCCAAATCCAGGTGCATCCTTTTGGGCGCGAGAGCTTTCAATTGCAACTGCAAAGTGCGGCCTCGGTACTGTGTAATGCCGGCTTTGAATTAGCCAGCGAAGCTCTGCATTTGGGCAAACGCATTTTAGTGAAGCCGGTGTTTGGCCAGATGGAGCAAGCCTCGAATGCTTTGGCATTAAGTCAACTGGGTTACGGTCAGGCCTGCCGGCAACTTAGCACAGAGCGGATTGCCCAATGGCTGGCAACCGCGCCTGTGGTACAGGTGGTTTATCCGGACGTCGCTGCCGCCGTCGCAGACTGGTTACTGGCTGGTAACTGGCAGCAACCCGGGTTACTGTGTGACGAGCTGTGGCAGCAAGTGGTAGCTTCGACCCGCTAAGCTCGTCCCCCCAGATGCGCTGCGGCAGTTACCCTGAGCAGTCACCCCCGGCCTGGTTGTAATGCGTTACCAGCTGTAGCGAAACAAGAAGCGCTGCTGCTGCGGGTTAGTCAAACTTACCACAACCTTGGCACCATCAGGCAGGCTTAGCCCGGCACTGAGTGTCTGCCCCGTTACAACCAGCGGTATGTCCCGTTTTTCACCGGCGGCAAGTACTGTAACTTGCCCCTGCCATCCTGTTGGGTCAATCGCATCGCCGTGATCTGTCAGATGCAACTCTATACTCTCGCTGTGCCGGACCAGCTCCACTGCTAAATCGTGCCGGCTTTGGATCTGACCACCGTGTTGTGCCTTGGCTTCGCCGTGGCTAAAAGCCGGTGTTGCCGGTAACAGGGTGACCATAGCCAAGACCATTGTCATGCTCAGAATGCAGCCCGTTTTTTTCAATAACGTTAATCTCATCAGTTATACCTCAGTGTGCTGTTGTAACAGTTGTTCGGTTGCCGACCGGCCATACAGCCAGTACAGCAGGGGGGTTAGTAAAATATCCAGCAGCGTAGAGCTGAGTAAGCCGCTGAAAATTACCACGGCCACCGGATACAGAATTTCCTTGCCGGGCGCTCCGGCCGATAACAGCAGTGGCAATAACGCAAAAGCTGTTACCAGCGACGTCATTACAACGGGCGCCAAACGCTCGGCGGAACCCCGGATAATCATTTCCTGACTAAAATGCTGCTGTTCATGCCGGCACAGGTAAATATAGTGGCTGATCTTCAGAATAGCGTTGCGTGCCGCGATGCCGGTTAGCGTAATAAAGCCAACAACCGATGCCACGGACAGTGATAAGCCGCTTAGCCAAATCCCCAGCACACTACCCAACAGTGCCATTGGCATGGTGCAAAACACGATGGCAGCCAAGATCCAGGACTGATAGCGCAGATACAGTACCAGTGCAATCAGCAGGAAGGAGACTAAGGCTAAAACCGCCACCAGCTGCATGGATTGCTCCTGCGCTAAAAACTGACCTTCGAGGCTGATAAAGCTGCCCGTAGGCAGGCTAAGGCTAGCCACTTGTTGCCGGATCTCGGCCAGTAAGGTTTTAACATCAGTGCTGTCGGCGTTGGCGTACACCACAATCCGACGGCGGCCATTTTCCCGCAGGATCTGATTCGGGCCGTCACTGGCACTGACTTCTGCCACTGCTGCCAGCGGCACCGGGCCGGCAGGGGTATCCAGCAACGCCCGGCGCAGCGCTTCCGGGCTACGTTCAGTGTCTGCCAGGCGTAGTACTACATCAAAACGTCTTACCCCGTCGATAATTTCCGCTACGACCTCGCCGTCAGTCAGTAGTTGTAGCTGCTCGATCGCCGCCCCGGGCGTTAAACCGTGTTGGGCGGCGCTGCGCTGGTTAAGTTGTACCGACAGTTGCGGGATCAGCACCTGCTGTTCCACGTTAATATCAACCAGCCCGGGGATCTCAGCCAGACGTTGTCGCAGTTGCTCAGCCGTCAGGCGCAGCTCGGCTAAATCATCACCAAAGATTTTCACCGCCAGCTGCGCCCGGACACCGGATAATAAATGATCCAGGCGGTGGGATATCGGTTGGCCGATCGCAACCTGAGCGGGCAGCACAGCGAGCTTATCCCGGATCTCCGCGAGTACGGCGTCGCGACTGCGGGCGGAAGGTGTTAAGTCGATATCGATTTCACTGGAATGCACGCCTTCGGCATGTTCATCCAGCTCTGCGCGACCGGTTCGACGGCCAACCTGGCTGACCTCCGGGATTTCTAATAGCAAGCGCTCGGCCAGTAAGCTCAGCCGGTTAGCTTCCGACAAGGCAGTGCCGGGCTGATATATTACCCCCAGCACCAGGGAGCCTTCGTTAAAGGCGGGTAAAAATGCTCTTGGCATCAGAGTCAGGGACGCCAGGGCAATCAGTACCGCGCCAGCGGTCACGGCGAGTAGGCTTTTCGCGCGCGCAAAGGCCCAACGCAACCAACGCTGCTGCCACTGTTTCAGTTGCTGGATCAGCCAGCTATCCTGGCGCTGCAGCTCTGGCCGGCCCGGTAGCAGGTAGTAGCAAAGCACAGGCGTAACGGTAATGGAGACCAGCATCGAAGCCAGGATAGCGACAATATAGGCCACACCCAGCGGGCTAAATAACCGGCCTTCAATACCCGGCAGCGCAAACAGTGGCAGGAATACCAGCACTACGATCAGCGTGGCGTACAAAATGCCGGAGCGCACTTCCATGCTGGCGCGCCAAATCACGTCTAATACCGATTCTTTGCTGTCTGCCGCTCGCTGTTTCAGCCGGCGCAGCGTATTCTCAACCCCGACCACCGCATCATCGACCAGCTCACCCACAGCGATAGCCAGGCCGCCAAGCGTCATCACGTTGATGGTCATGCCGAACCAACGGAACACAAGGATGGTAACGGCAAAAGACAGCGGGATCGCCAGCAGTGAAATAAAGGTGGTGCGGCTGGACAGTAAAAACACAAACAATACGATCAGGACCATAATGGCGGCATCACGCAGCGCTTCGGTGACATTACGCACCGCGGCACTGATAAAGTCTGCCTGGCGGAACAGCACTTGCGGCGCTGTCAGTCCGGCAGGTAAACCACTTTGTAGCCCGGTCAGTGCCTGCTCGATGGCGGCGGTTACCGCAACGGTATCGGCATCAGGTTGTTTTTGGATGCTGAGGATCACGGCGCTTTGGCCATTAAAGCCGGCATCACCACGTTTTACCGCGGCGGCATAGCTGACCTCTGCCAGTTGCTGTAACAAGATGGGTTGACCGGCATGCCAGCCGACAGCCAGTAATTGCAGATCTGAGAGCTCAGTGGTCAGCGCCTGATGGCGTAACAGATATTCGCGTTGATTTAGCTCCAGAAAACCGCCGCCGGCATTACGGGCAAAGCCCTGCAGCGCTGCTTTGAGATCGGCTAAGCTGACGCCGGCAGCCGCCATTTTCGGCAGATCCGGGATCACCCGGTACTGACGCACTTCGCCACCAATCGGGATCACCTGAGATACACCCGGAATAGCCTGCAGGCGCGGGCGCAGCACAAAGTCGGCATACTCGCGGGCCTGCATCGGACCTTCTGCTACGCCGGCTTTAAGTGGCAATGCCAGCAACATAATCTCGCCCATAATAGACGATACCGGCCCCATGACCGGCGTAAGCTGTCGCGGCAGTTGTTGCTGTGCCAGGGTCAGGCGCTCTGCCACCAGTTGCCGATTACGGTAGATATCGGTATCCCAGTCAAATTCGACATATAACAGCGAAAGTCCGATACCGGAGGTGGAACGGATCCGGCTGACGCCGGTAACACCGCTCAGCAGGTTTTCCAGTGGAAAACTGACCAACTGTTCCACTTCTTCCGGTGCCATACCTCCGGCTTCCGTCAGGATAGTGATAACCGGCTTATTCAGATCCGGGAACACATCGACCGGCAGCGATTTGGCGCTGAACAGGCCGTAAATTAATAGCAGCAGGGCAGCCAGCAGCACCAACAGCCGCTGCTCCAGGCTGCGGCGTACAATAATGTCAAACATGGTTCCTCCCGCTTAGCGGATCTGATTCAGCAGGTTGGCACCTTGTACCACCACGCGATTGTCCGCTCCCAAACCGGCGGTAATCAGCACCTCTGTGTCATTCAGCGGCATATAACGCACAATTTGCGGTAAAAAGCGCTCGGCACTCAGTTTGATCCAAACCTGCGGCAGATTCTGACTGCTGCTGACCACAGCGCTGGCGGGCAGGCGAATACCACTGAGCTGCCCGGCTTGCGCTACGACCAGCGTCACGGGTTGGCCGACAGCCAGCGGTGCCTGGGTTAGCTTAAACTGCAAACTGAGGCTACCCTGCTGGTATTGCCCAGTGCTGCCGATATATTCCAGCGTCGCTTGCGGCCAGCCTTGCAGATAGGCGTGCCCGATTTGATTGAGCAGCGCGGGCTCAGTGGTGCGGGCATCCAGCAGTAACAAAGCCGGATCAAGGATTTCAAACAGCGGTTGCCCGGCAGCCAGCCACTGGCCGCTACTCAGTTGATGCGGCTGAACAATGCCACTTAGCGGGGCGGTAAGCACTTCTGGTTGCTCCAGACCACCTTCTAACTGCCGGATTTGTTGTCGCAGGCTGTTCAGCTGCAACTGCAGCTGTTCCAGCTGTTGTTGCGCCACTAAATCAGACAACTGCTGCAGACGTTTCACGTCACGCTCGGTCTGGCTGGCACTGAGGCGCAGCGCAGTTAGCTCTGCCAACTGGCTGGCCTGCTCGTAAGCCGTATCCTGGTAATACAAGTAGCCAAGAATTTGCCCGGCCTGAACGCGCTGGCCGGCAACGGGCAGGCCATTTGCCGGCGGCGCTAAACGGCCGGCACTATTGGCTTGCACCAGGCCCCGGCCAGCCGGATGGCTTTGCACTACGGCATGCAGTTGCCGGGTTAGCGCGGCGGTGCTGCTAACCCCCAACTGAGTGCGGATCTCGAACAAGCGTTGCTGTGCCATCGGTAACACCACACTGCCATCCGCCTGACGGCCCAGTGGCGAACGGGTTTCGGGCGAAGTGGTTAAATGCTCGCCATCAGGACCATGCGCCCCCGGGGCGGCACTGGCAGCGGCGGCCTGCAGCCCTGCTGCGAACAGCATGCTGAGATAAAATCGATTAAGCCGCTGCATTATAACCTCCGCGCCGCACGGGTTAGACCAAACCAGTAACCGCTGCCAGCGACCAGCGCCAGCAGAACCAGGGCGGCTAACCAGCGACCATAGTGGCTATGTTTATGATGGTCATGCTCATGTTGATGATCATGCTCAGAGGCATGCGGGGTGGCTGTTTGGGATAGCTGAAAACTGGCCAGCAGCAGATCAGCGTATTCCGCGGTCAAAACGGTCACTACCAGCTCATGCTGCTGCGGTTGCTGTAGCAGCTGTAACAGTACCGGCTCGGTTATTTCATAGTTACCTGCCTCACTGTCATAGCGGGCTCGAGCAGTTAAACCAGCACTTTCCAGCTCCAGGCTGGCATCAGCGACGGGCTGATTGCTGGCATAGTGGTGCAAATGTAACACCAGGCGATCGTCGTAGAGTTCGGCCAGCAGTTCAAACTGCTCGCTAAAGGTTTCAAAACGCGGCGCCAGCTGGGTGTTAGTGACAACGGGCCCGGCAAGGTGTTCGCCATTGGGGCCATGTGCCCCGGGTGCGGCTAACGCAGGCAAAACAGCGAGCAGCACGCTTAACAGCAAGCCGACAGTCAGCTGCTGTAGTTTAAAGCTAAACATAACAAATCCTCTGCTAAATACAGTGAAGTAAAAATTTAATCAGCAGAGTCAGGGGCGGGGAGGCCGCCATAGCAGGTTTTGCGGTGAACGCGGCCACCAGCCGGAGAAGGTTATCAGTACCAGATCCGGACGCAAATCAAGCGCTACCTCGGGCACTGTTTGCCACAGTAACTGCGCGCTGTGACAGAGATCGGCAAACACATGCCAGCGGGCTTCGGCAGAGTTTTCCAGACTAATTTGCTCGGCATCAGCGTGGTGCAGGTGCGCCTTACCAAGAAAATGCAGCAGGTCATGCCAGGATAAAGCCGCGCTGGTCTGGTGTTGATGCTCAACGGCGATACCGGCGTTATCGTTATGCAATAGCCAGTGACGTCCAGACAGCTGGACAAATAAGCTTAGCATTAACAGGCAAACCAGTATCTGGCGGAGCACGGCGAAACTCGGTGAGAAATGATAGAGGCATCACTTTAGCATGGCCATTTTACTGACACAATCTATCGCTGGCTGACGACACCCTGTCGTTTAACGTGATCTGAGAGCGAAGTTAGCCCATACTGCAAATATCAAGCATAATCAAAAATGAAAAGGGAATGGTAGCATGATAAGCCGTGGCATCTATCTGTATTGGCTGGCGCTAACGATATCAGGCTTATTGGTACCGGCTGTTGCCGATGAGGCGTTACCGGTACAGGTTGTTCAACCGCAACAACAGGGGTTAGCCGAGCAGCTGCAGTTAAGCGGCAGTCTGACGGCGCAGCAAAATGCCCAGTTGTCGAGCCGCACTGCCGGCCTGGTGGCTGAATTGCTGGTGGATGCCGGCACTGAGGTCAAGGCCGGGCAGCCGCTGTTAAAGTTAGATCCGGCGCTGGCTGAGCATGAATTGGCACAACAGCTTGCCGCGGTTAATGCGGCCCGGGTTATGTTAGCCGAGCGCCAACGTCTGGTGGCTGAAGCGGAACAACTGACCACACAACAACTGTTTCCGCAAACCGAGCTGGCAATTCGGCGCGCCCAATTAGCTGAGGCCGAAGCCTTGCTGCAACAAGCCAATGCCCGCTTAGCGCAGCAACGGGAAATTATCAGCCGGCATACCTTAACTGCACCTTTTGCCGGTGTGATCGCACGGCGCGATACTGATCTGGGCGAGTGGTTAGCATTAGGCGCACCGGTGTTTCAGCTGGTCAGTTTATCGCCGTTATTACTGGATATTCAGGTGCCGCAAGAATATTTTGCCAATCTTGCTAATTTGCGCCGCATCGAAGTGCGCTCGGATCTGGCGCCGCAGCAGGTGCTGAGCGGCCGGTTACTGGCCACAGTGCCGGTGGGCGATAGTAATGCCCGCAGCTTTCTGGCCCGCCTTGAAGTGACTACCGCCGATACTCCGTTACTGCCCGGTACCTCAGCCCGGGCGACCTTATATTTTGAACGTGAAGACAGCCAGGTGCTGGTGGTGCCACCCGATGCATTGTTACGTCATCCGGATGGTAACTTCAGCGTTTTTGCGATCCGCGATAATCAGGCTGAACGCTTTAATGTGCAGCTTGGCCGCAGCAGTGAGCGCGGTGTGGAAATTTTATCAGGCTTACCTGCCGGTTTACCGGTGGTGGTGCGGGGTAACGAGACCTTGCGCGCTGGCCAGCCGGTGCGGATCCTGAATCCTACGCCAGCTGGCGCCAATCGTCAGGGAGCAAACTGATGCTGGATGCAGGTATTCGTCGCGGTACCATCCTGACGGTAGCCGTATTAATGGTGTGTGTGCTGGGGATAGTGGCAGCGCTGCGCATACCGGTGCAAATGATCCCTGATCTGGAAGTCCGCACTATCAGTGTGGTAACCGGTTGGCCCGGGGCGACGCCGCAGGATGTCGAAAAAGAGATCCTGATTGAGCAGGAGCGGTATTTACGTACCCTGCCAAATCTGAAACGCATGGTGTCACGCGCCAGCACCGGCTCGGCGCAAATTGAGCTGGAATTCCCCTTTGGCGTCGATGTGAATGAAGCGCTGATCCGGGTCAGCAATGCGTTAAGTCAGGTTTCCTCCTATCCGGAAAATGTCGATCAGCCGCGGCTGTTCAGCAGTTCTTTTTCCAATAACGCCTTTATGTACTTCCGACTGATGCCACTGGCCGGTAATCCACTGAACCTTGATATGGATATGCTGCGCGATTATGCGGAGGATTATGTCCGGCCGCAGATGGAGCGGGTGCCCGGGGTATCGGAAGTCGGGGTAAGTGGTGGTGCCGAGCGGCAAATCCAGGTCTTGGTCGATCCGGCGCGTCTGGCGCAGCGTGGCATTAGTTTAACCCAGGTGCGCGATACGATCCGTGCCCGCAACCGTGACAGCTCAGCGGGGGATATTGATAGCGGGAAAAGGCGCTATTTGTTGCGGGTAGTCGGGCGTTTTGAACAACTGTCTGAGCTGGAAAATTTGATCCTGACACAGCAGGGCGATAATCAGGTACGTCTGAAAGATGTGGCGACTTTGGTGCTGGATCACTTTGAAGTGCGGGAGTTGTCGTTTGCTGATGGTGAGCAAACACTCGGCCTGTCGGTGCGGCGCGAACCCGGCTCAAATGTCATTGCTATTAAAGAGGCGATGTTACAGGTGGTGGCCCAGATTAACCGCGATATGTTGGCCAGCAATGGTTTGCAACTGATGTTAATCAGTGATGATGTGCGCTATGTCGAAGACTCTATTAGCAATGTTTGGGTTAACCTGGCGCTGGGGGCCGCGCTGGCTACCGGGGTGATGTATCTGTTTTTACGTTCGGGTAGCGCAACCCTGGTTGGCGTGATTGGCGTGCCAATCTGTACTATTGCTGCCTTTATTGGTTTGCTCGCCTTTGGCCGTACCATTAATGTGATTTCCCTGGCCGGTATTGCCTTCGCGATAGGTATGACGCTGGATAACACCATCGTGGTGCTGGAGAGTATCGAGCAGGCGAAGCAGCGCGGTCTGGACCGGATTGAGGCCGCGATCCGCGGCGTGCGTGATGTCTGGCCGGCGGTGCTGGCGTCCACTTTGACTACGGTGCTGGTTTTTATGCCCATTCTGTTTATTGAACAGGAAGCCGGTCAACTGTATTCCGATATCGCCATTGCCATTGCGGCGGCGATTATTGCTTCTATGCTAGTAGCGGTCTTTGTGGTACCGCCGGCGATTGCCCGCTTAGGGTTTCGCAGTAACGGCAGCAGCACGACCCTGCAGGGTGCTGCTGCCCCGCCAAGCGCTAACGGCCTGATCCTGCCGTTGCTGGCAAAGTTGTTGCACTCGACACTGGCACGACGGTTAGTATTAAGCCTGACGGTCATTCTGACACTGGGTGCGGCCTGGCTATTTATGCCACCTGCCGAATATCTGCCTGAAGGTGAGGAACCGAAAGCCTTTTCGTCAATGATTGCACCGCCCGGTTATAACTTATCGGAAATGGCACAGATTGCGGAGGAGCTAAAAGCCATCTTAACTGCTCAGGTCAATGCCGATCCGGCAGCCTATGACCGGGGTGACACGGCGATGCCGCCGCTGAAATACTATTCGTTAAGTGTCTCTGTTGGCCGGATCCGGGTGTTAAGTGAGCCGGTGCGGCCACAGGATATTACACCGATGATGGATGCGATGACGGCATTATTCCGCCAGTATCCGGGAATGCGGGCGTTTTCATCACGTGGGTCGATTATCAGTAGCAATGACGGCGGTACCCGGGCGGTTGCGCTGGATATTTCCGGGCCGGATTTAGCGAGTTTATATGCCACTGCCGATGCGGCCTATGTTGCCGCCGGCGACTTGTTTGACCGGCCACAACTTAACTCCGAGCCGGCTTCGTTGTCACTGGATCAGCCGCTGATAGAAATCCGGCCGAATTGGCAGCGCCTGGCTGAGCTGAATTTTAGTGCCGCCGACTTTGGCTACGCGGTGTCGGCGCTGAGTGATGGCGCCTTTGTCGATGAGTTCTTTTTAGCCGATGATAAGGTGGATATCTTTTTATTTAGTCAGGCAGGTGCCGGGCAGAGCCTGGCGCAACTGGCGCAAACGCCGGTGTTAACCCCCTCAGGGGCGGTGTTACCGCTAAGTAGCCTGGCGGAGCTGGTTGAAGTGGCGGATAGCGATACGCTGCGGCGGGTAGATGGCCGTCGGACGGTGACGCTGTATATTATCCCGCCGCGTTCGGTGGCGTTAGAAACCGCAGTGGACATCGTGCGACAACAGTTAGTACCGGCATTACAGCAGCAGGGGGCTATCGCGCCCGGCGTAATGCTGGATATTTCCGGTGCGTCGGATCAACTGGATGAAACCAAAGCCGCATTAAGCAGTAATTTCCTGATTGCCGTGGTGCTGATTTATTTACTGCTGGTGGCAATTTTCAGCCACTGGGGCTATCCGCTATTTATCCTGGCGACTGTGCCACTCGGATTAGCGGGGGCTTTGGTCGGTCTGGTGGGGATTAATGGCATCAGCGGTCTGCTCTCAACTATCGGCCTGGGCGGTTTTTATCAACCTTTTGATATGATTACCATGCTGGGCTTCCTGATCCTGCTGGGTACAGTAGTGAATAACCCGATCCTGATTGTCGATCAAAGCCGGCATAATTTACAGCTACCAGGAGTATCTGTCACCGAGGCGGTGCTGCAAGCAGTGGCGACCCGCTTAAAGCCGATTTTAATGTCAACCACAACCACGGTGTTTGGTCTCGCGCCTCTGGTATTGCTGCCTGGCGAGGGCACCGAACTGTACCGCGGTGTCGGTATTATCGTGTTATGCGGCCTGATCTTTTCGACGCTGATTAGCTTAACCTTCCTGCCTGCGCTGCTGGTATCGGTATTAAAACGGCGGGAATTGTTGCGAAGCTGAGTGAGATGAGTGAATAAAAAGCTGGGAAAAATCCGAAAAACCTCCTCGCTTTTGTTTTTCGCACTGATATACTGCGCGGGTCGAGGCAAAAAGGAGTGTTGTAACCAACCTGTATGAGTTTATTAATCGCTTTTGTGGTATTATCCATTGCGGTATCTTTTGTCTGCTCCATTTTGGAAGCTGCCCTGTTATCTATCACCCCCAGCTATATCGCCCAGCAAAAGCTGGTGCAGCCTAAGCGCTACGAAAAATTAAAACAGCTGAAAGAGAAAATTGACCAGCCGCTGGCGGCTATTCTGACCCTGAACACTGTGGCCCATACCGTGGGTGCTACCGGTGTCGGTGCACAGGTCACTATCGTCTTTGGCGACGGTTATCTGGGTATCGCGTCTGCGGTGATGACCCTACTGATTTTGGTCTTGTCAGAAATTCTGCCTAAAACCATTGGTGCACGCTACTGGCCAAGTCTGGTGCCGGTATTGCCTGCCATGTTGAACACCATGATATTGCTGCTAAAGCCCTTTATCTGGATGTCAGATCAAATTATGAAGCTATTCGGTGGCGGCCAGCACGATCATGATTTACGTCAGGAGATAAAAGCCCTGACCATTTTAGGCCGTGAGCTGAATAAACTCGACGAAGATGAACAGCGGGTGATTGGCAATATTCTGGATCTGCACGATATTAAAGTGCGGGACATTATGACGCCGCGCACCGTCTGTGAGTATGCTAAGCCGGATGAGCCGCTGGCTGAACTGGTGTAGCGGGTTAAAAAAGATCAGTATTCGCGTTATCCGGTACTGGATGATGACGAAGCGCCTTTGGGTATCGTGTTTCGTTACGATATGTTGGAGTTTGCTGACGGCCAAACCGCAGCTGATATTATGAAGCCGGTAAAAATTATTCCGGATAAACTCAGTGTGGAACAGTTAATGTCGCAGTTAATCCGCGAGCGGCAGCATCTCGCGTTGGTTTACGATGAGTACGGCAGCTGGATGGGCTTGGTTACCATGGAAGATGTGATTGAAGCCATTATCGGCCAGCCGATTATGGATGAGACCGACGATATCCCCAACATGCGCCGCTTTGCCAAGCGCCGCTGGGAGCATAAGCAGAAACAACTGGAAGATGTAAAATCCTGATCTTGTTGCTCAGGCAAAACCTGAGCAACAACAAGGTTTCAGGCTAATCAAATCCAAAGTCGCAGCACCATGACTGATCCCACCCTCCAGGCTGCTGCTGGCTTTGCTACGACAAAGATATCCGCCATAGCTGGCGGCCGAGCCCAGAGTAAAAATACCCAACTCGCTGATTTGACCAGCGCTGTTATTCTGCAGCAGTTCGCCATGTTTTAGGCTAAAGACATTTTCACGGCGAATGTTAGCATTAATCGGCGCCATCAGCAGATCGGCGCTGTCATAGTGCTGATAGCGTTGCCAGCCTTGCGCGTAGCGCGCCACATTGCCACCGCCTTCTTGTTGAGTCTTGTACCAGTAGCCGGCGGCTAGTTTGGCGCGGACTGCCTCCGCTGTTAAGTCGGCAACGGCAAAGCTGGGCACGATGAGTTGTTGCAGCAGCTGCAATTGTGCCGGGCTAAGTCCAAAGCGCTGAGCGAGCTGTTGCCGCCCGCTAGGCTGCTGCAGCAAGAGTCCCAGTTGATGCTGTAACCATTTGCTGCCGCTTAACTGTCCTGCCAGATTAGGGCATTGCAGCAGATTCGTGTGCTCAAGATTCGCCCGAAACGCCCAGTAATCAGCTGCCTGTGGCAGTGGGTTATAGCCGGTGCGCCAGTACAATACGCTTACCCGCCGTCCATCTGTCAGATAGAAACCTTTGTCTCCCCGCACCTGGCCTTGTTGTAACTGGTTTAGGGTCAGCCGTTCGGTCGCCACGCCGTGCTGGCGGACGGCTTCAGTGAGCAATTGCTGATCAAAGATATTTTGCTCCTGTTCCGCGATGACCATAACCAATAACGCGGGCTGTCCGGCAGCATTGGCAATAGCGGCTTCTGCTAACAGCTTCGCTTGAGCGGCCAATGCCGGATTATCGACATAAGGCAGTGGCAATAAGGGCGCCAATAGTTGTTGATAGCGTGCACTAAGGGGGCCCATGCCGGCGGCAATCGGATTAGATTCGACCCAACGCCATCCGCCTGCAGTTAACAGCAAATCATGCCGGCTTAAGTTGAGATTCCGGCTGGTTAAGCGAGCTGGCTCTATCGCAGACAAGGTTCGCCAGATCTCGCCTGGCACTGATGCCGAGTCTTGAAGTGCCCGGGTTTGTTGCAGTAACCAACAGGGATCACCAGCGATCCTTTCCAGCAAACGTCCAAGTAGCGTAGCCGCTGTCCTTGCCTGTTGCCACTGCGAGCTACTGAGTTGCCAGGGCGTCAGTGAAACCGGCGCCGGTACAAAACCCTTGGCCTGTTGCAAACCCAGGCGGGCGTTAATCAGCAAAGGTTGCAGTGTAGTAGCCAGTTGCTGAGGTGTGGCGATTGTTCGCAGCGACTGTGCCATCACAGACTCCTTACCGGTAACAGCAGATCAATGGCAATACCGGTGCTGCAGGCAGTAACAAGCACCACACCAATAAATGCCAACAGCAGTGGCCATTGAAAGATCTTTTTCAGGATAATCAGCTCGGGCAAACTGGCACCGGCACCACCGATTGTCAGCGCCATAACGCTGCCATAGCTCATTCCTTTACCCACTAAACTGAGGGCCAACGGGATCATTGAACTGGCGCGAACATACAGCGGAATGCCAATCACAGCGGCCAGCGGGATCAGGTACAGGCTATTGCTACCACTTAAACTGGCAAAGAATTCTGCTGGTACATAGCCATGGATCACCGCACCCGCCAGTACACCAAGTATTAAATGTGGCAGAAAGCTGCGGGTATCTTTAATTGCCCGCAGCCATAAGTGGCTCCAGTACTGCCATGACCAATACTTTATCGCTACTGTGGCCTGGGAGCTATTACAGCAAGACTGCTCTGCTGCAGGTAGCCTAACGTAACGGGAAAAGCCCAGTTGTGATAACAGCAGGCCAGACAAGACCGCAATGCTAAGCACGCCCGTTGCGTATAGCAGAGTGAGTTTGGCGCCAAACACGGAAAACAGCAGGGCAACCAGGATTGGATTAAGCAAGGGGGAGGTGAGTAAGAAGGTCATCACCGGGCCAAAGGCTGCATTGGCACGCAGCATACCGACTAACATCGGCAGAGTGGAGCAGCTGCAAAAGGGTGTAATAGCGCCCAGGGCAGCGGCGGTAAAGTAACCTTTGTCACCGGCTAATAAGGCCTGGATCCGCTGTGCCGGAAAGCGATCCTGCAGCTGGTACACCAGCATACTAATCAAGACAAAGAGTATCAGCAGCTCGCTAAGGGTACCGATAAAAAATTGCACACTGGCATAAAACGCATCTGACATAAAACCTCCACAGGTTAGTTAGCACACACAGATATTTCCGTGATTGTGGAAATATAATATTTCGACAAACATGGAAGTGTCAAATAATATTTCCAAGTTTGTGGAAATTATTTCGGGAGGGCGTTACACTAGCGCTGTTAGCAACTCAGGACCTGGAGTAAAGATGAGTCTGGAATTGGAGCTGGCTGCAGCGCAGTTGGCAGAATTGGGGCATCCAACCCGATTAGGCATTTTTCGGATTTTGGTGCGTGCTGGTCATCAGGGTGTTGCGGTTGGCGAGATCCAGCAGGCTTTAGATATTCCAAATTCAACGCTGTCACATCATTTAAGCCGGATGACCAAAGTCGGTTTAATGGCACAACGCCGGGATGGCCGCACCTTATATTGCAGTTTGCTCTTTAACAACGTCGAGACCTTGTTAGCATTTTTATATGATGAGTGTTGCCTCGGTTTGCCCTCGGCTTCAGCTTCACAAAGCAGTTGTTGTGACTAATACTGGCTAGCACCGCTGTAAAAAGTGGCGATAGACGGTAGCACTTTGCTTTGGGATCTCGAGCATCGGTAAATGACCAATACCGGCAAAAACCTGCAGTTGGAGTTGCGGTAGCTGTTGCTGCCAAAGTGCTACAGCACTGATATCGATCAGTTGGTCTGCTTCGCCCCAACATAATAAAACCGGTACCTTAATCTGCGCCAGCTCTGCCGCTGTTAAGCGGGAATCGAAAAAATCAGCAAAGATAGCAGCAAGTGATGCCCGTTGTCGTTGGTAGCGGCAGGCAATGCCTTTTAGCATTAGCTGTGGAATATAGGGTGGCCGGGCCATCGATAGGGCGTAAAACCGCTTAAAGTCGGCAAAATCTAACTGTAAAAACGGGTTTAAACCCTGGCGTACCTGCTGTTCTAACTGACTTGGCGTAGCGGAGCTAAGCCCAGCCGGATCTTGTAGTGCCAGGGAGAGCACCTGCGCCGGATAGCGGCTGGCAAAGACGGTGGCTAAAAAACCGCCCATCGAATTCCCAATCAGATGCACCTGTGGCAGGTGCAGCGTCGCCAAAAATAATGCCAGTCGCTCCGCTTGTCTGGGCATACTATGATTGGCATCAGCGGCGAAGGGTGTTTCACCATGACCAGGTAAGTCTGGGATCAATAACTGATAGTGGCGCCGCAGCTGACGGGCAAAACGCAGCCAGATACTTTTATCGGCGCTAAAGCCATGTAGCAATACCAGTGTTGGTTTACCGGGGTTGGCATACCAGTAATAGCTGATGGTCAGCTCGCCAATATCAGCCTGCCTGCGGCGCAGACCATAGCAGTAAGCTTCGACAGCCATGCTTTGTTGGTATAACCATAAACCAAGTTTTTCATGACGGCGGCAGCAACGGCCGGCTGATGATGTCGTGTTGTGACTAAAGTCCATTTTTTTGCCAGGAGTCTAACGGGTGAAAACTCACTTTAGCCGGTCAGTCGCCAGAGGTAAAGCTTTGAAGTACCGCCGGTTAGCCCGGCGGTAGAGGATGCAGAATTAGTTAGATGGCATTACCACGGTATCTAACACATGGATCACACCATTGCTGGTCTCTATGTCGGTAGCGATAACTTTGGCGCCGTTAACAAATACATTGCCGTCTTTCACTTCAATGTTAAGGTCCTGCCCCTGTACGGTCTTGGCGGATGTCAGATTAACCACATCAGCGGCCATCACTTTACCGGCTACCACGTGGTAAGTCAGGACATTGGTCAATGCGGCTTTATCGGCTACCAGCGCGTTTAAATCAGCCGCAGGGATCTTGGCAAAGGCGGCATCATTTGGGGCGAAAACAGTGAACGGACCTTTGCCTTTTAAGGTATCAACCAGCTCAGCCGCTTGCACTGCAGTGACCAGCGTAGTGAAGCTACCTGCAGCTACAGCAGTATCGACGATGTCGGCTTTTGCTTTGTGGTTGTGTGCCTGAGCAGTAAACAGTAATGAGCCGGCAAAGAGTGAACAAGCGATCAAGTGTGACAGTTTCATAACGTTTCCTTTTTCAACTTAGGTTGGGTTCGGGCGCATACAACAGGCGTTCGCGCCACAAGGTTCGGGTAATAAAACGCCAGTTGTTGAAAAAAGGATCAGATTTATATTTTTTCGGGACGGGAAAACTAAAACAGAATTAACAACGTAACGCCAGCAACTCCCAACCCGATCACTTTATCCACA
This sequence comes from Alishewanella sp. WH16-1, assembly GCF_001441695.1. Taxonomy (NCBI): domain Bacteria; kingdom Pseudomonadati; phylum Pseudomonadota; class Gammaproteobacteria; order Alteromonadales; family Alteromonadaceae; genus Alishewanella; species Alishewanella sp. WH16-1. Next base: position 18,892 of record NZ_LCWL01000123.1, read on the forward strand.
CGTCTCCGGTACCGGCCCGACCAGTTTATCCACACGTCTCCGGTACCGGTCTGACCAGTCTGCAATGCTTAATCCCGCTTAATACAGACAAAAAGCGCATTGCCCGCTTGCTGATCCCAGGGTTGGATCCGCTCATAATCATGCGCCAGAATATGAATCTTAAAGTAGGGGGCAAGTAGCGCTTGCAGTTGGGTAAAACTCACAGCAACCATCGGGTGTTCGTCTTGCCAATATTGATGCTCTGACGCCGTTGTTTTGCTGATTTGTAGTTTAAGAGCTTGTTGTTCGCCGTTACCGCTGTAGTACCAGGCCGACGCAAAGTCGAAACGGCTATCTTGATATGAGGTACTGTGGCTAACCGCACTAAGGTTACAGATTTTATCTTTATCAACGGCATTAAAACAAAATATGCCACCCGCGTTTAATGCCTGCCAGGCTTGCTTGATGCAAGCACTCAGCTGCGCAACGCTACCACTGTAATGGATGGAGTAAAGAAAGCAGGTAATTAAATCAACTGGCTGGCTAAGTTCGAAGGTACACATATCGCCGAGTTTAAATGTCGCTTCAGGGCAGCGTGCCTGGGCTAACGCTAACATAGGTTGATTTAAATCTAATCCTTGCGACGTAAAACCGGCATCTAGGAAATGCCGGATATGTGGTCCGGTGCCACAAGCCAGATCCAGATGTTGAATACCGCTATTGCCAAAGAGTTGCTGTAAGCGGATGATGCCATGACTTTGCTGTAAATAGTTAATATCACAACACATTAAGTCGTAATAGCCCGACAAATCGGTGTAGAGTGCGTTAGTAGCCTGCATATTAAGCGTCGGACGACAAAGGGTGGCGCATTTTATAGCAGTTTTCAGCGATAGCGAAGTGAAACTCTGGTGCGGGTTGAATAAAGTCGGCATCTCGAGGCGGTGTTAATGAATTATTCGGTGTTGCTGGTCCTATCGGTACCGGAGACCTGTGGATAAACTGGTCGGGCCGGTACCGGAGACGTGTGGATAAGTGGGGTTGGGATGGTGTTGCTTGCGTTATTGCCGGATTTTTTGCTGCTCTTAAGTGGTACTGCGTTGCGGCGGGTGCTACCTGTCGGCGGCTGGCAGGCATTGGATACGCTGAATTTTTATTTGTTGTTTCCGGCGTTGATCTTTGTCAGTGCGCTGGGGGCACCACCGGCAGGCGCTGATATCGCGATTCTGGCACCTGGGATCTGGGGCATTATGTTGTTTGCCTGCCTGCTCGGTTGGCTGGTGCGCGGCTGGGGGCCTGGGCGGTTTCTGGATTTTGCCGCACTGTGGCAAACCGCATGGCGCTTTAATACGGCTTTGGCGATGGTGATGGTGCAAGCATTGCCAGCCGAGCATCGGGCGCTGATGTCGATCGCGATTGGTTTAGCAGTACCGGTAGCCAATATTCTCGCCGTTGGGGTGTTATCGCGTGGTCAGGGATTGGGGTTTACGAAATCGGTTAGGTTGATTGCGACAAACCCTTTTCTGTTGGCGAGTCTGGCTGGTTTATGCTGTTCGCTGTTTGCGCTGTCACTGCCTGATATTCTGATGTTGGCATTACAAAAACTGGCACAAGCCGCGATTCCGCTAGCGCTGTTATCAATTGGAGCTGCTATGCAGTGGCAGGCGCTGTGGCGGCTGGGCCGGTTTGCAGCTGCGCTAAACAGCATCAAGTTAGTGCTGATGCCGGCAGCTATGTTGGTAGTTTGTTACTGGCTGGCCGTACCCAGTGGTCCGGCGATGGTATTGATTTTATTTGCCGCCTTGCCCACTGCTTCTGCAGCGCATGTGTTGGCGTCGGTTTATGGTGCCGATCGTCAGCCTGTTGCCACCGTGATTGCTCAGTCCACTATGCTGGGGTGTTTGACGCTACCGCTCTGGCTGTTATTGTTATTTCACTTCTATCCCGCTTAGCCGGTTCGAGAGTTAACAACCCGATACCATTGGGCACCCGGCACCCGAGCTGTTCAAGTCAACGGGCGTTGAGCGCTGGCTGGCTAAGGTTAACTAACTGGTAAAGTTAGATAAAATGTTCTAAGGTAACGGTTACCTTGGTTTTAAGGAGATATGGATGTCAGCTGTTATTACCCTGAGCAAAATAGTTATCAAGCTGGTGTTGGCCCTATTTGTCGTCGGCGGGTTGGGCTACTTATTGTTACTGGCGTTAAACTGGCAAGACGAAGCACCGTCAGCTCCGGCACTGGCGTTGCAACAACAGTTGCTGTCAGAGCCGGTCGCTGGCAATGGCTATCAGCGCTATCAGGCGCAGCAAGCGGCTTTGAAAACCCAGGATAACACTACGCTGCAGCAATTATTTGCCGGTTGTAACCAGGCAGGTTGCCCGGCCTTAGCGGCTGCAGACACGACGCAACTTGAGCAGCTGCTACTGGAGAACACGACTTTATTGGCGTTCTATCAGCAGTTGCTAAGCAGCAACCATTGGCAAGAGCCAGTGCTTGCCAGTGCCGATGAACTGCCGGCTTTTCAACCGCTATTAAATGGGCAGCGCCTGAATTTGCTTCAGATTTATCTATTGGCACAGCAAGGTCACTGGTTGCAGGTTGAGCAGCTGTTAGCGGCCGATCTTAAGTTCTGGCGCAATCTACTGACCGAGAATCGTTACCTGTTAACCAAGATGATTAGTAGTGCCGCCATCGAGCGTCATTTTAATCTGGCGCTTCAGCTTACCAACATACCAAAGCCGGCAGAGACGCCATTTAACATCACGCCCTGGCAGCAACCTTTTACTGAATCTGAACTCAGTTTAAGCAAGGCGCTGGCTGGCGAGTGGCGGCTAACAGAGCAAGGTATTACCGCGGCGCTGTATGATACGTCGGATTTAAACTTTTTAGAGAAACTTGGTTTAACTCTGGTTCGCCCGTTATACCAACCGCAAGCCAGCAGTAACGAGTTAGCTTTGCTGCTGAGCTGTCCGCAAACAGAGGTGGTAGCTGAGCTAAGCTGGTATCAGTGGTTCTATAATCCACTGGGTAAAATGATCAATCGCGTCTCAATGCCACCCTGTGACGATTATCTGCACCGGCTGGCGCAACTGGAACAGCAGCGGCAACAACTCCAGGCCCGTTTATAACAGCATAGTACCAGCCAGCGGTTTAGCGGGCTGGTACTATCCCGCCTGCTCAGCTGCACTGAATTCACTAAAAAATCAGCGCTTGCTCAGCTTTTCCTCATGTCTTTTCGCCGCTAAGCCCGCAGACTCAGCATGCTTGCTAACTTTCGATTTGGAGTGAACTATGACTATGCTGCAGCACCTAACGCATTTTTGGCGTAACCCCTGGCGGATGATACTTTGGGGAACTGTTGTTTCCTTGCTGCTGTTACCTTTGATAGCGATGCAATTTACGACTGAAGTGAACTGGACCGGATCAGACTTTGTGATTGCCGGGATCTTACTTGGCGGCACCGCCTTGCTGATAGAACTGGGTTGTCGTTGCTGTGCCGACCTGTCCGGACGCGCCGGTTGGGCGCTACTGGTGCTGACCTCCTTAGTGCTCATCTGGATTAATCTGGCTGTTGGCATTATAGGCAGTGAAGATAATCCGGCTAATCTACTTTATCTGATCGTGTTGGCGTCGGTAGTCCTTGGCGCGGTATGGGTGCGCTTTCAGGCGCAGGCCATGAGCCGGGTGCTCTATCTGACGGCTGGGCTGCAACTGGGGGTGGAAATCGTGATTCAGTTGGCGGGGTTGGGCGCCGCGCCGGTGATTAATGTCGCCTTTATGTTGCTATGGCTGTTAGCTGCGGGTCTGTTGCGAAATTCTGGCGCCAGCAAGACCGCAACTGAGGCATAATAGTGAAAATGATGGTGCAGCGGTTTTTTGATGGAGTCAAACAGCCTGATGGTGGCACAGTGTTATCAGTTCGCAGAATTTGAATTAGAGCCAGCGCAGCGCCAGTTACGCTGTGCCGGGGTGCCGGTTGAGCTAAACAGTCGTTATTTGGATGCCTTGCAGTTATTACTGCAAAACGCCGGTAAACTGGTTAGTAAACAACAATTTTTTGAGCAAGTCTGGCCCGGCCTGGTGGTGAGTGATGAAGCACTCACCCAGTGTATCCGCACACTACGTCGGGTATTGCAGGATAGCGCCAGTGCGCCGCGTTTTATTGAAACCGTGCCTAAACATGGTTATCGCTTTATCGCTGCCGTAAGCTGGCAAAGCGCCGCTGATAGCAGTGCGAGTCTGTTAGCTGAACAGGTGCCAGTCAAGAGGGATGTCGTCGCCTCACTACAGTTCTGGCAGCATTTAGCGCAGGGATTGGCGGGGGCGGCTATTGCCGGGCTGTTTGGCGGTGCCGTATATGGTTTACTGGCTGCTACACAATTGTCTTTTGCTGGTCGCGAGGCCACAGCGCTGGGACTGGTTTTACTCAGTATTACGCTATTGCTGGCACTTTTGGCTGGTGGCGCCGTCGCTGCCGCGCTCAGCGCGGCAATGGTGTGGGGGCAAGCCCGGGCAGCCGTTATCCTGCTCAGCGGTGTTAGTGGTGGGCTGCTGGTGGGTAGCTTTGTCAGCTTGTTGTTGCATGAAGTGTTGCAACTGTTTTTTGGCCGCAGTCCGGCACAAATTACCGGCGCCGGCGAAGGCGCGGCGATTGGACTGGCAACCGCGCTCAGTTGCCTGTTGTTACTGCGCTTTCCCGGCAAATGGCATGGCTTATATGCGGTGTTGCCGGCGCTGCTTATCGCGTTAATCCTGAGTCAAAATGGCGGTGTGTTACTGGCGGGCAGCCTGGTACAACTGGCGGCACAGTTTCCTGATGCCGCGCTGGCGACCGTGGCGAGTGAAGCCTTGCTACGAAATCAGGGGCACAATGGGTGGGTGCATCTAAGTGCGATGTTAGAAGCGGCCTTGTTTTGTGCCGGTGTCAGCCTGGCGTTATCGCGCTCCTGGCTGCGTGTTAAGCAGAGAAATTTATGATTGAAATACAACGTGATCCGCTCACTAGTCAGGATATTCGGGATCTGCTGAATGAACATCTTGCTGATATGTATGCGACGTCGCCGCCAGAGAGTGTGCATGCGCTGGATATCGAACGGTTAAAAGCACCTGATATTATGTTTTGGAGCGCCCGGCAGGGCGGGCAGCTGCTGGGCTGTATTGCGCTTAAGCACCACACTGCTGCTATGGCAGAAATTAAATCGATGCGCACTGCCAAAGCCGCCCGTGGTAAAGGCGTGGCAAAAGCCCTGCTGGACCACTTAGAGCAGTTTGCTATAGCAGAGGGCGTTAGTATGCTGTATCTGGAAACCGGCGCGGAGCCATATTTTACCGCAGCACGACAGCTGTACCTAAGCCATGGTTATCAGGTTTGCGGGCCCTTTGCCGATTATCAGCCGGACCCGCTTAGCGTTTTTATGCAAAAAGCCCTTTAATCCTGTTTTGGTACTGGTGCTGCCAGCTTTTTCAGCTGCGGCTCCGGCTGCTCGCTTAACTGTTGTTGCTGTGCTTCGATAGCCTGCTGCAGCTGTTGCTTGGGTGCATCAATTAGCTGCTGTTTTTGCGTATCAATGGCTTGCTCAAGTTGCTGCTTGGGCGCTTCAATTAGCTGCTGTTTTTGCGCATCAATGGCTTGCTCAAGTTGCTGCTTGGGCGCTTCAATTAATTGCTGCTTTTGCGCATCTATCGCTTGCTTAAATTGTTGTTTAGGCGCGTCAATTAGCTGCTGTTTTTGTGCCTCAATAGCTTGCTGCAGCTGCTGTTGCGGCTGTTCAAGTAATTGTTGTTTTTGCTGTTCCAGTTGCTGTTGCAGTAACTTTTCCGGATTGCTGGCCATTTTGGCGTAATCTACCAGCTCATCTGGCCACACTGGCAGCACGGTTTTCGCCTTTTTCTCTACCGCTTCGGCAAAAATCTTTGTAGCGCCGCCTTTACTGATTAATACCGCCATCTGGTTGGTTTCGGCATTCCAGACAAAGCCCGCTTTTTCAGCCAGCTGCGGTAGCGGCGTATAGTTGGACGCAACATAAAACAGCGGCCCTTGCTGTTTGATCTCATCTGCCGTGTTCAGCAAAGATACTGCCGTTTGGTAATGCTCGCCCAGTAAGGGTTCCAACCGGTTTTTAATCAGTGGTTGCTCAAATAAATTTACCTCTTTAGGATCGAGGCCCACCATGGGTTTAATCATGGCCCACATCAGCTGGCCCTGAGGTGATAATAACAAGGCTGGCGCAACACAGGCGCTTAACAATAACGCCGCTATTAACAACAAGCTTAGACGCACGGCAGCGCACTTGTTTACGACATAAGTGAACATAGTTTTTGAATACCTGAATGGTGTTAGGATTTGAGGGTTGAATTGAGCCGGAACCGGATCGCGCGCACTCTAGCACGGCGCTGAATGTTGCGCCAGTCCGCTAAATTCTATTCTTTAGCTTGTTGCTGCAGATAGCTGATAAAGCCCCGCGCCGTCGCGCTTTGCGGGGTATCCCGGCGCCAGACTAGGTACCATTGCCGGGCGATTGGGAAGCCGGCGACATCCAGTGTCGTTAGTCCATTAGCAGTGTTTGACCAGGCCGGTTGATTGACGGCCAAATCTGACAGCACCGCAATACCAAGCCCGGCCGCTACCGCATGTTTAATTGCCTCGTTACTGCCCAGGCTCATCACTATATTCGGCTGAAATTGTTGCTCGGCAAAAAATTGCGCCGTGACTTTGCGGGTACCACTGCCGGCTTCCCGCATTAACCAGCGTTCGCTGCTAAGTTCGTTTAGGCGCAACTTTTTATTGCTTAGCGGATGGTTCGCCGGGGCTATAACAATCAAGTTGTTGGTTTGAAAGGCCTGGCTGTCCAAATCCAGCTCTGCTGGCGGTAGCATCATTACCGTCAGATCGTCCAGTCCCTGGCTTAGTCGCTGCACAATACGATCGCGGTTTTCAACACTTAGCTCAATTTCAATGCCTGGATAGGCGCGCGCGAAAGGGCCCAGCAGATCCGGGACAAAGTATTCGGCTGTGGTGACCGCGGCAATTTTTAGCTTGCCGCGCACCAAACCATGAATTGCCGCCAGCTCGGATTCCAGCCGCTGCCAGCAGCCAGCGAGCTCGCGTACCGTTTGATACAGTAATTTACCGGCCTGAGTTAAACGGATCTGACGGCCACTTTGCTCAAATAGCGGCTCACCCAGGGTTTCTGCCAGCTCTTTCAGTTGCACTGATACCGTAGGCTGGCTAACAAAGAGCTCACGCGCAGCCTGGGTTACCGATAACAAGCGGGCACTGGCTTCGAAGGCGCGCAGTTGTTGCGGCGTAATACGTTGAAAACGGGCGAGGGTACTGGCTGGCATCGGTAAGTTGGCTCCGGCTTGGTAACCTATAGATTTTAAGCTATGGATAAGATTAAAACTAAATATTTTTCTTAATGATTTAACTGCTCTACAGTGCCGGCATAGCAACCACAGTCGGAGAAGTTGAGATGCAAGCTAAGCAACACATGCACTTAGAGGCAATAGAGCAGAGCGAAAAGGTACCGGTAACCGTAGCGTTGGGCGATGGCATAGGGCCGGAAATTGTCCAGGCGACGCTGAAAATTCTAACGGCAGCTGGGGCGCGGATCGCGCCGGAATATATCGATATTGGTGAGCAGCTTTATCTCGCCGGCCATAGCTCTGGCATAGCGCCACAGGCTTGGACTTCCTTACGCCGTAACCGGGTATTTCTGAAAGGTCCAGTGACAACACCAAGTGGCGACGGCTATAAAAGTCTGAATGTGACCATCCGTAAAACCCTGGGCTTGTATGCTAATGTGCGGCCCTGCGTCAGTTATGCGCCCTTTGTGGCGACTCTGCATCCGCAGTTAGACATCGTCATAGTGCGGGAGAATGAGGAGGATCTTTACGCTGGTATTGAGCATCGGCAGACTGACGAGGTGTTTCAGTGTTTAAAGCTGATTAGCCGCCCGGGCTGCGAAAAGATTGTGCGCTACGCCTTTGACTATGCCCGCAGCCACGGCCGGAAAAAAGTTACCTGCATGGTCAAAGATAATATTATGAAGATGACAGATGGCCTGTTCTATAAAGTGTTTCAGGAGATATCCGTCGAATACCCGGAGATCGTGGCAGAACGCTATATTATTGATATTGGTGCTGCACGTTTAGCTACCCAGCCCGGGCGTTTTGATGTCGTTGTGACGCCCAATTTGTATGGCGATATTCTCAGTGATATCGCTGCCGAAATGACGGGTAGCGTTGGGCTGGCACCCAGTGCCAATATTGGTGATAGTATCGCGATGTTTGAGGCAATACATGGCAGCGCACCCGATATTGCCGGCCAAGGCATCGCCAATCCCAGCGGTTTATTACTGGCAGCGGTGATGATGCTGGTGCATATCAAACAAGCCGAAGTGGCAGCGCGCATTCATAATGCCTGGTTAGCCACCCTGGAAGAGGGGATCCATACCGCTGATTTGCACAGCAAGAATAGTCAGCGCCTGGTCAGTACTAACGAGTTTGCTGAGGCGGTGATTCAGCGCTTGGGTCAACTACCAGAGAGCTTTAAGGCCGTGAGTTATCAAAATGCTGCTGAGCCAATTCAACCGACTTTCCGATATCAGCGCGCACAGCCGGCGCAAAAAGTGTTATTGGGGGTGGATGTGTTTTTACATGAAAGTCAGTTTTCACCAGAGCAGCTGGCAAGTCGGCTACTCAACTTAACCGATGGTGTGTTACATCTGCAGATGATTACCAATCGTGGTGTCAAAGTTTGGCCACAAGGTTATCCGGAAACCTTTTGCACTGACCACTGGCGCTGCAGATTTATGGCTCAGACGCCAGAGCAGCCGGTGAGTCAGCGCGATCTGATTAAGCTGCTCTCGGTGTTGACTGAGCTGGGGTTAGATGTGATAAAAATTGAAAATCTGTTTAGCTTTAACGGTGAGCGCGGCTTCGCACTGGGGCAGGGGCAGTAGTCGCGCCTTGTTGCCTACTTAACGTTATAAAAGCGGCGCCATGCAGAGCAGATGCTGGCGTCGCAATTTATTGCTGTAATGGGAGCTGCAGCATGATGCTGAATGTTTGGCCGACTTGCCGGGTTTGATATGACCACTGATGTAGCTCCAGGATCCGCTGCACAATCGACAAGCCTAACCCTGAACCTGTCAGTTGCTGGTGTTCCGGAGCTCGGTAAAAGCGCTCGCCAAGCCGGGGAGTATCAAGTATTACCGAGCAGTTGTTGCTTAAAGCCAGTTCCAGTTTCTGCTGGGTCAATGAGGTTATCTTTAGCACCACTTCAGTATCAGCAGGCGCATACTTGGCCGCATTTTCAAACAGGTTACGCAGCGCTACCTGTAACAGTGTCGTGTCAGCCTGCACCTGATAACCCGCAGCCCGGCAAGCATCAAGGTCGTCTAATTGCCAGATCACTTTTTGCAGCAGGGCAGGTGCAACCTGGTGTAGGCTGGCTTCCAGTAAGTCCGCCAGCGGTTGTGAACGTAACGCCAGTTTCGGGTGTTCTAATCGCGCCAGCGCCAGCAGTTGATTGGTCAGATGGCTCATCCGTTCACTGCCTTGTTTAATGGCAGTCACCGCGGCATCCTGTTCCGCAGTAAGTGGTGTTTGTGCCAGATTTTGGGCATGCAAACTGATAATACTCAGTGGCGTGCGCAGTTCATGCGAGGCATCAGCAATAAAACGTTTCTCGCGCTGCATATGTTGCTCAATCGCCTCTAACAACTGGTTAATCGCGGTGACAACCTGAGTCAGTTCAGCCGGCATCGGGCTATTGATCGGTTGCAGCTGCTCCGGTTTGGTATGGCTGAGCTGCTGTTGCAGTTGTTTTAACGGCTTTAAGCCGCGCCGCACCAGATAAAGGGTTAGCAGACTCAGTGGTAAGATCAAAAACAGAACAGGGCGGATCTGGGTTAGGGCGATGCTATAGCTCAGTTCCTCGCGTACCGCTTCGCGTTGGCTGCTAACGATTTGCACCCCCAGCTCATCCAGACGTAGGGTAAAGTTGATCCACAGATCACCATTTTCAGTGTGATATTCGCTAAAACCGGTTTTACGCACCGGCCGCATCGGCTGTTGCAGGTTGGCGGTATGTAAAATCAGCTGCTGATCATTGCGCCAAATTTGAATGGCGATATTACTCTCATATTTGTAGCCGGTAAGAAAGCGCTCACTCAGTTCTGCCTGGCCTTTGACCAGTTCATCCAAATGCGCTACCGGGATCAGTACCGGTGTATCTTGCTGTAATAAAGTGGGATTGGCTTGTAATACACCCGCAGTTAAGCGGGCGCTTTGCGCCAACTGGGCATCAAAAACTTCATCGATTTCATGCAGGCTTTGCTGATAACTGATATAGCCGGTCAGGCTTAATACCGCGATCACCAACAAATTTAGCAGTAAAACTAACCGGGTTTGAATACTCAGTGGCTTCATACTTGCCCCGGCAGCAGATAGCCGATACCGCGCACGGTTTTAATCAGCTCCGGGTGCAGCTTTTTGCGCAGGTTATGAATATGCACTTCAATGGCATTACTTTCGGTATCGCCATCCCAGCCCACACTCAGCTCTTCCAGATGCTGGCGGCTTAAAATTTTATCTTTATGCTGCAGAAAGTCTTTTAACAGTAAAAATTCGCGCCGGGTTAAATTCACGGTTTTCCCGGCATATTCGCAGCTATGTTTCACTAAATCGAGTAGCAGTTCGCCATGCTGCAGCACATCATGCCGCCGCTCGGCTTTGCGGCGTAACAGTACCCGGATCCGCGCTTCCAACTCCCGCACATCAAAGGGTTTTACCATATAGTCATCAGCACCGTCGTTTAACAGTTGCAGCTTGGTGTCAATTTGATCCAGCGCCGTCAGTACCAGCACCGGCAGTTGATGCTGTTGTGCGCGTAGCTGTTGTAAGATTTTACCGGCAAAGCCATCGGGTAGGCCTAAATCCAGGATCATTAAATCAAACTCCGCATTATCCAGCGCTTGTAGCGCTTGCTTACCGGTGCGGCAATGTTCGGTTTGATAACTGGCCCGCGCCAAGGCTGTAACTATGCCCTGTGCCAGCAAGTTGTCGTCTTCTACCAGTAAGATCCGCATGCCATTTATCCGTTTACGGTCAGTCTGTTAACTATAACCAGATTAACCTCACTTACTTAAGAAATTCTTAAGTTTTTCATCCTAAGCTGGCGCCAACTTCTTGTTGGAGCTTAGATTATGACTCGCGTACTGCCGCCGATAAAACGCGCCGGCCCTTATTTGCCGTTACTGGTTTTTATGGTGGTGACGCTACTGCTGTTAAGCGCTAGCCGGCTTGGCTTAGTGCTTTGGCAATTCGACCGGGTAACGGCTGCAGCTGATATTGGCATCATATTACTGCAGGGAGTCAGAGCCGATCTGATTTTTATTGGCCTGTGGCTGGCAATACCGTTATTACTTGCCCCCTTGCTGGCGCGAGCGGGCAGTTTTAAGGTCTGGCTAAAGCTAAATCATCTCTGGTTGTTGCTGGGGCTGGCACTGGTGCTGTTGCTTGAAGTCTCTACGCCGCAGTTTATTCTGCAATACGATGTCAGACCTAACCGGCTGTATATCGAATATTTAAAATATCCGAAAGAGGTGTTTAGTACGCTCTGGCAAGGCTATCGTGGCATGCTGCTTGGCGGTGTGCTGGCCTTATTAGTTCTATTATGGCTGGGCAATCTGGCGCTGCGGCAGGTACTGGTGCAAACCCGACCTTTTGCCCGCTACCGCACTTTGCTTATTAGCTGGCCGCTGCTGGTGTTTGTCGCCTTTGCAGCTATCCGCTCTACCACAGAGCACCGCCCAGCTAATCCGGCGCTGTTTGCCATTACCGGCGATGCGATGGTGAACTCGCTAATTATCAATTCGCCGTACTCGGTGCTGTATGCTATCTATAGCCTGAAACATGAAGCCCGCTCCAGTGAGATCTATGGCAAGTTGCCGCAGCAGGACATGCTTGAGTTGGCGCTGGATTGGCCGTGGTTAAAACAGCTGGAATTTAAGGATCCACAATTGCCTACTCTGGCACTGCGCCAGCCGGCAATGGAACGTGCGCAGCCGCTTAATCTGGTAATTATTCTGGAAGAAAGCCTGGGCGCTACCTTTGTGAAAAGTCTGGGCGGCTTGCCGGTGACGCCGGAGCTGGAACAGCTTAAAGACGAAGGCTGGTGGTTTGACAATATGTATGCCACCGGCACCCGCTCGGTGCGTGGTATTGAAGCTGTGGTGTCTGGTTTTCCGCCGACGCCGGCGCAAAGCGTGGTAAAACTCTCCGGCGCGCAGCAAGGCTTCTATACTCTGGCCAGCACCTTGCAGCAGCAAGGTTTTCATACCAGCTTTGTCTATGGTGGCGAGGCGCATTTTGACAATATGCGCGGCTTTTTTACCGGTAATGGCTTTAGCGAAGTGATCGATTTACCGAAAATGACGAAGCCGGAGTTTGTTGGCAGCTGGGGCGCCAGTGATGAAGATTTATTTAACGCGGCGGCTAAACATTTAGCGGACATGTCCGCTCAGCAAAAGCCATTCTTCAGTTTGATTTTTACCTCGTCCAATCACGAACCCTTTGAATTTCCAGATGACAAAATTGCTTTGTATGATAGCGAGAAAGCGACCGTCAATAATGCAGTAAAATATGCCGACTATGCGCTGGGCCAATTTATTGCACAGGCAAAACAGCAAGCGTATTGGCACAATACGCTGTTTGTTATCGTCGCCGACCACGATAACCGGGTGTATGGTAATAGTTTGGTACCGGTACATAAATTTCAGATCCCGGCGCTGATGTTAGGTGCGGATCTGAAGCCAAAAACTATTAGCAGCCTGGCCAGCCAGATTGATTTAGCACCTACGATCTTATCTTTAATGGGCATCAGTGCACGAACGCCGCTGCTTGGCCGGGATTTTAGCCTGGATGCTGAGTCGCCGGGCCGGGCGCTGCTGCAGTTTGATCAGTACTTTGCACTGTTAGAGCAGCAAAGTGCCAACGAAGCGGCAGTGACGATATTAAAACCGGATGGTAGCAGTGTTGCCGCGCGCTATTTTCTGAATGATAAACAACTGGTGCTAACAGATGCTGCTGCCGAGCCGGCAGCACAGCGCCGGGCACTGGCGCAGGTGTTACTGCCGTCCTGGTTATATCGGGAGCAGCGCTATCGCTTAGTAACAGAGTGATGGCGGTGGGCCCAAATAAAAATGCCGGCTAAACCGGCATTTTACGTTTTAAGCTACAGCTAACCTTTGCTTCTAAGATTTTGCCCGCACCGGGTTTAGCTTTTAATTTTGCTACGCGCTTTACTCAGCGCCAGTTCAATCTCTTGCCGGCGTCCGGCATCGGCGTCTTCACGGCCGGGGCGCGGCGGCGCCAGTAAGGCTTTTTCCAGTACCGCTACGGCGGCTTTATATTCTTTTTGTTGCAGTAAGAAATCACCGTAAAAATAATTACTGTCGATACCGTCAGGGTTAACCTCCAGGCCTTTTAGTAAATATTCGCGGGCTTTTTTATCGCTACCAAAGCCGACAGGCCAACCTGGAACCTGATAATACAGTGAGCCCAGGCTGGTATAGGCCGAGCCATCCAGCGCTTTCTCATCTTGCTTTAGCGCCTGTTCAAATAGCTTTTTCGCGGTTTTAACTTCGCTAAGCGCATCCAAACCGCCGACACTGCCGGCATAGGTGGCGCGGATAATGCCTTCCCAAATCAGGTAGCGGGCATCATCTGGGTGGGCCTTTACTGCGGCCTGGGCGGCGCTAACCAGTTCGGCAAAGGCTTGCTGCTGGGGTTTACCACTTTGCTGATACTTAACGCTGGCCCATTGCTGTTGAATCTGACTTAGTTCGCTTGGTACTGCGGAGAGCGAGCTCTCGGCCTGTACTGACCCCAGCAGTAAGCTGGCGCTCAGTAAACTTAGGGCAATAAGTGAAGAGGTTTTTTTCATTTGTATGCTCCTTTATCGCTGGCAGGGACGTTTTTCACTTCGGCCAGCGCATTGTGGGTTAACCCTGGGGCTTGCCGTCGGGCGAATTGTTTGATGGTCGTCAGTTGTTTGCGTAGTGCTTTATCCAGTAAAGATGGCAGCAGCGCATTGAGCCGGATAAACAGTCGCTCCGGCAGGCCAAGGTTTTTATCCTGCATTCGTGTTGCTGTTAACTGGGTTAGGATCTGTTCGGCTACCCAATCTGGTTGATCGGTTTTGCTACCCAACGCCTGATTCAACTGCTGTGCTGCCAGGGTGTTCATACTGGTTTGAGTAGCCCGGGGTGCGATATAGCAAAATTGCAGGGCGGTATCGGCCATTTCCCGGCGCAGCGCCTGCACAAAATGCTTTAGCGCGGCTTTGCTGGCGCCATAGGCGGCATAGCCCGGATAGCCGATAGCACCCAGTGTCGAGCCGACATAAACTAAGCGCGCCTGTGGTGTCAGCCGGGGTAGCAGGGCGCGGGTGAGCAGGATAGGGAGCAAGGCGTTAAGTTCGAACAACTGGCGAATTTTGCAGGGGTCCTGCTGTTCGAACAGGGCAAAATCGTTACTGCCGGCAGCGAAGACCACGCCATCCAGCTTATCCGGTAGCGCCAGCAAAAGTTGCTCGCGGCCAGCCAAATTGCTGAGATCGGCGGCCACACACTGGGTTTTAGTGGCCAGTTGCGTTGCTAACCGCTGCAGGGGGACGAGATTGCGCCCGGTAATAATCAGGTTCGCGCCCTGTGCTGCGAGTTGTTTCGCCAGTGCGGCACCAATACCGCCACTGGCACCGAGTAGCAGCAGTGTTTGGCCCCGCAGGGTAGCGGCGCTCATGCCGCCACCTTAGCCGCAGGCGCCGCTTCAATACTGCGGAAAATATTGCCATACAGCTGATAGAACACTTTAGCAGCATGCACAATCGCTTGCTGATCGGCTGCATCGCTAATGGTGTCCATCAGTTTTTCGAAAAAGCTCAGATGTTCAATATCCAAACTGCCGTGCGAGCGTAAATAACTAAAGGCTTTGTTGGGTAACTGTAGCTGCTGCTGAATAATCTCAGCGGCACCGGTGGCGAGGTTAACGCTGGTGCCTTCCAGTACCAACACCATACCAAAAAACGCCAGCGGGTTGCCTCGCAGCACAGTGTCATAGGCGTAGGCAACCATCAGTTCGGTAGCAAGGCGCGGTGTGCCGTGGCGCACTTGCTCTTTGTCGGCGCCGGTCGCTGCAATATCATTCAGCACCCATTCCTGATGACCCAGCTCTTCTTCGATATATTCAGCAATGGCTACGCGGTAATATTCCTGGGCACTGCTTAGCCTGCTGCCAACAGCCATCAGCAATGGCACTGTGTGCTTAACATGATGGTAAGCTTCCGTTAGAAACGCCTGATACTCGGCGAGCGTAAAGCTTTGTTGCTTAAGGCAGCGCTGGATCAGCGGTGCACTTAACAAATACTCGCGTTCGGCCTGGGTTTGCTCAATTAATTGCTGATAAAAGCTCATCGCGATGCTCCTGGTTTAGCGGCACAAGCACTGGCTCTGCCGTTGTTGGGGTAAGGTGGTAAAGTTGCTCAATAGGTTGTTGGTACCGCGCCAGAATATGTTGCCGGCGCAGCCGGCCGTTGTCGGTAAGTTGCTGGTTTTGGCTGCTAAAGGGTTCATTTAGCAGCAAGGCGCTACGAATTTGTGCATAATCCGGTAGTCTGGCGTTAAGTGCCTGTAGCTGGGCGCTAAGCTCGGTCAACTGCCTGGCCGACCTCGGCACTATCAGTGCACTTAGCCAGGGCTTGGCATCACCGCATACCATGGCCTGAGCGATCGCCGGGCAAAGCTGTAGCTCAGCTTCCAGCCATTCCGGCGAGATATTACGGCCAAAGCTGCTGATCAACAGTTGTTTGCTGCGCCCTTCAATTTTCAGATAACCTTCGCTGTCCAGTTGCCCCAAATCGCCGGTCGCTAACCAAGAGTCGGCGTCGCGCGGTGCTTCACCTAAATAGCCAGCATAAAGCTGACCTTTTACTTCAATCTGGCCCGCGTTAATCCGCAGTTGTATATGAGGTAGCGCTTTGCCGACGCTACCGGGCCGATTCGCCGCAGGTAAGTTTAAAGCCACCACTGAGCCAGCTTCGGATAAACCGTAGCCCTGATAGACAGGTAGCCCCAGCTGTGCGGCCTGTGCCAGTAATGCCGGTGCACAGTGCGCACCACCAACGGCAATAAAACGAAAACTTGCTGCCAGTGCCGGTTGCTGCTGGCAAATCAACAGCAGCGCCTGCAGCAACTGTGGCGTTAGGATCAGGCTATGCGGCTGGTACTGTGCCAGGCTGTGTGCCAATTGCGCTAAATCGAGCTTTGAACTTCCGCTCAAACCGCTTTGCGATTCGTTCAGCACAATAATTTGCTGCCCCAGAGCCAGTGGTAAATATACACCGGCCTGATTTTCCAACAGGGTAGATAAGGGCAGCAGAGAGTAATGTCGCAGTTGTTGCTGTTGTGCCTCTGCACTAAATTCTGCGCCTAGTGCTTTAACTAAGCCGGCTAAGGTCGCCGCTTGCTGTGCCCAGCTTAAACATACGCCTTTCGGGCTGCCGGTAGTGCCAGAGGTAAAGGTGACTTTACCGCTGGATATTGGAAAGGTTGGCACGTCGTGAGTACCTGATTGCGGCACCTGCCGATACCATAAACCAGGCACTGTGCTGGCTATGCTGCCGGCAAGTGGCTCGGTCTCCAGTACGATCTCGATCGCGGCGGTATCAAGCATATAGGCTTGCTGCGCGGCTGAGAAAAAACGTGGTAGTGGAACACAAATTTTGTCGCTCACGGCCAGTGCCAAATCAGCAATAATCCAGCTGATGCTGTTCGGGCCGCTAATGGCAAAGCGCTGTGCCGGCAGTTGTTGTAGCCAGTTGGCCAGTTGAGATACCTGTGCAGCGAGTTGCTGATAACTCAGGCTGTGTTGACCGTCAGTTAACGCCGGGCGGTCGGCAAACTGGCGCAGGCTAGGAAAATCCAAAGGTACCAACTTAGCCATGACCAGCCTCCGTTAGCCGCGCCAATTGCGGTTGCAGCTCAGTCAGCTGTGGAGCCAATAACTGCTGTAACAACTGATAGCGCGGCAAACGCCGGGCGCTGGTAATGGCCGGTAAGGCCATACCTGCCATCACTTGCGGGTGTTTTTGGTAGTACGCGCCCCAGACTTGGGGGTGCTGCAGCTTATCGGCATTGGCTGCGGCTAAAAGCATGGGTTGATAATGCAGCTTGCTTAGCAAGGATTGCACTTCATCGGTTGCGGTAAAGGTCACCCAGCGAAAGCGGCTAGCGGCAATCAGTTCACTCAAGGCAACCATGAGCAGCAAGCTGCTGCCGGCGCGTGCCGATACCAGATTACCGATTTCCAGAATCTGCCCGCGTTTTACCTCTTGCCCGGATTGTTCTGACAGCAGCTGTTCAATTGGCTGTGGCAGATATTGCTCCAGAAACAGCGGGCCTTGCGCTGCGGCCTGTAACCCGACCGCTGCGGTCAGGGTTCCGGCGCAGCGTAAACTTAGCAATTGTGGCAGAAAGTAGCGGATTTCGGCCCGATGCTTGCGCTGAAACTCGCGTGCGATAAGGGTTTCTACTTCAGCGCGGCCAGCCTCCTGTCTTGCCAGCAAAGTCAGTTTACTGGTCATATTTCCCAGGCTACACAGCAGCGGCATAGCGGTAGCGGGTGGTGCCAGTAATAAGGGTTCAGACATAAGACGCTCCGGTTTAACCTCGATGCTGGCAGGTTAGGTGGCGAAGCTTAAGAAAACATTAAGCTGATTTTTTTGTTGCAAAAACTGTGTTCGAATTTCTGCATCATTGCAGCCGATATCTTGGGTTGTTGCTGCCGGTCATTCGCAGGCAAACTAGCCGCAGATTTGGATGTGGCAATTTTGGGGGCTTACACATGCTTAAAAACTCGACAACACATTATGGCCAGGTGGCCCGCACCTTACATTGGCTCACCGCACTGTTGTTTTTACTCGCTTATTGTTCGGTGTACTACCGGCAATGGTTTACTGAAGCGCAAACACCTGAAAACTGGACCGCACTGCAACTGCATTTATCCTTTGGCGTGACTATCGCGGTACTGGTAGTGCTGCGGCTTTATTGGCGGCTGACTAATGTTCAGCCTGCGGCTGAGCCGGGTTCGGCGTTGATGCAAAAGGCTGCGCATCTGGGGCATCTGGTATTGTATGGCGTGCTGATTGTAATGCCATTGACCGGCTATTTAGGTACCGGTGTGGCGACCGAGTTTTTCTTTTTATTTGAGATCCCGAAATTTGCCGATACCTGGTTGTTTCAGGCGCTGGTTGCGGATGGTATGGGACTAACCTTTGAGCAATTTGAAGCGCCGATAGATTTTATTCATAAGCAGGGCGGAGCTTATCTGGTGTGGCTATTGATTTTGGGGCATGCCGCGGCCGCGCTTTACCATCACTATCATTTAAAAGATCGCACTCTGCTAAAAATGTTGCCACCCCGTCGCTGATAGCGGAAATGTCTGCTGGGTCTGTGAACGTGAATGGCGTATCATACGTAGCACCTAGCAGTTGATAGTAGCGTAATACGAGGTGACATGGCCAGCCGTTCGAGCGCTGAAATGACCTTAGCCGGCGAGCAGGATCTCTGGTTTTTGCCGCTTGGCGGTTGCGGCGAAATTGGGATGAACCTTAATTTATACGGTCATGCCGGGCGCTGGTTAATGGTGGATTGCGGCGTCACCTTTTATAATCCGCTACAGCCGCAGACACAGCCAGCTCAGCTTACGGCCGAAGTGCAGGCGGCCGATCCCAGCTTTATTGCCGCACAACGCGAAAACCTGTGCGGTATTGTTATTACCCATGCCCACGAAGATCATATAGGTGCCTTGCCCTATTTATGGCCACGCTTACAGGCGCCGGTGTATTGCACGCCTTTTGCCGCTGAGGTGCTGCGCCGCAAACTGGCGCGTACCGACCTTATCGAGCAGATGCCCATTATCGAAATCCCGCCCGGCGGCACCTGTCAGATCGGGCCTTTTTTGGTCAATTGGCTGAATATCACTCACTCGATCCCGGAATGTCAGGCGCTGTTAATCAGCACCCCAGCCGGTAAGGTGTTTCATACTGCCGACTGGAAAATGGACCCGGCACCTATGCTGGGCCGGCCATTTAAACCGCAGGTATTTAAACGGCTGGCAGCGCAAGGTGTTACTGCCATGGTTTGTGATTCAACCAATGCGCTGAAAAGTGGCTTTTCGCTGTCGGAAACGGCTTGCTTTCATGCACTGCGTGAGGTGGTCAGTCAGGCTCCAAAGCGGGTGCTGGTCACCGGTTTTAGCAGTAATATTGGCCGCTTAATTAGCCTGGGGCGCATTGCCCAGCACACCGGCCGGTACCTGGCACTGTTTGGTCGGGCGATGGAGAATATGGTCGGCGCGGCGCGGGCCTGCGGCTATTGGCCGGAGGATCTGCCGCTGATTGATAACGCCCATATCGGTTTTTTGCCAGCGGAAGAAGTGCTGGTGGCGGCAACCGGTAGTCAGGGCGAACCCAGAGCCGCCCTGACTAAACTGGCTGAAGATCGCCATCCGCAGCTACTGCTGGCAAAAGACGATTTGGTGATTTTTAGTGCTAACCTCATTCCGGGCAATGAGATGCTAGTCAGCCGGCTGGTGGATAAACTGAAAGCCAAACAGCTGCAGGTGCTGCAAGCGGCGGATACCTTATTGCCAATCCACGTTTCCGGTCATCCGAATCAGGGCGAATTGGCTGAAATGTATCAGGCGGTAAAACCGGCCTTGGCGATACCGGTGCATGGCGAAGCTGCGCATATGCAAGCCAATGCTGCCATTGCCCGCGAGGTTGGGGTACCGCAACAACTGCTGGGGCAAAACGGCGATCTTTTTGTGTTGGCACCACAACCGCGCCTGTGGTCTGGGTTTGTGAAAGCGGGACGGGTCCCCATCGCGAATACTTGAGCTTTTCGCGCATAGGCGTTAGTTTAGATGGCATAACGTCTTTCCTTACAGGTTCCTTATGCAGCAAGTATTAAGCGCTGCCCAATTTTTTGATGGTTTTGTCTGGCAGTCAAATGTCGAGTTGTTGATTGAAAACGGTCGTATTGCAGACATCCGACCCTGTCGTGATACGCCACAGGCAACCTATTTGGTGCCGGGGTTTATTGATTTACAGGTGAATGGCGGTGGCGGCGTGCTGTTTAATAACGCACCGACGATTGACACGCTTCGCCGGATGCGACAAGCCCATAGCCGTTTTGGTACCACGGCACTGCTGCCAACCCTGATCACCGACCAACTGGCGGTGATGCAGCAAAGTGCCGATGTGATTGCCGCAGCAGTTGCTGCTGGCGAGCCGGGTATTTTGGGAATTCATTTCGAAGGACCGCATTTATCGGCACCGAAAAAAGGGGTGCATCCGCTACAGCATATCCGGCCGCTGACAGAGGCAGAGATGCAGCTTTATCTGCGTAAGGATCTCGGTCAGGTTTTGCTTACGTTGGCGCCGGAAAATGTCGCACCAGAGCAAATTCAACGTCTCACAGAAGCTGGCGTTAAAGTTTGGCTTGGTCATTCCAATGCCAGCGCGGAGCTGGTTCTGCAGGCCCTCGCTGCCGGCGCGCAGGGCTTTACCCATTTATATAATGCAATGTCACCACTGACTTCGCGAGAGCCTGGAATGGTGGGTGTTGCTCTTACCGATAGCCAAAGCTGGTGTGGCTTGATTCTGGATGGTTTACATTTGCATCCGTTAGCGGCAAAGCTGGCAGTCTTAGCCAAACCCCGCGGCAAGGTGCTGTTAGTCACAGATGCGATGTCGCCGGTTGGTACCGACGAGACCGAATTTGATTTCTTCGCTGGTAAAGTGATCCGCCAGGGTAATAAGCTGACTGACAGTAGCGGCGCACTGGCCGGCTCAGTGCTGGATATGGCAGCGGCGGTACGTTATGCGGTAAATACCTTAGAACTTGACCTTGCAGAGAGCTTGCGCATGGCAGCCTTATATCCGGCGCAGGCGCTGGGGCTGGCTGACCGCGGCCAAGCACAACCCGGCCATAGGGCTGATCTGGTGCAATTGAACGCGCAACTACAGGTACAACAATGCTGGATTAACGGCGAAGCGCAACTGGGTTAAGCCGGTAATCTAAGCTGGTAACGGCAATAAAAATAACAATAAGGATCCGAAGATGCCCAACACTCCAACCACGCCAGCACCCAAGGTGTTGGTACCAATGCTGATTCTGGCGGTGCTGTTTTTTCTGTTCGGTTTTGTGACCTGGCTTAATGGTGCACTTATTCCATTTTTGCAGATTGTCTGTCAGTTAAACGAATTTCAGGCACTGTTGGTGACCTTTGTATTTTATATCGCTTACACCGTCATGGCGATCCCGATGTCGTTTTTACTGAACTATCTGGGGTACAAAAAGGGCATGCTGGCTGGCTTACTGATTATGGCCTTTGGCGCTTTGCTGTTTATTCCGGCAGCGAAAATAGCGGCTTACCAACTGTTTTTGTTGGCGTTATTTATGCTGGGTACTGGCCTGACGATTTTGCAAACCGCAACTAACCCCTATCTGGTTTGTATAGGTCCGCGCGACAGTGCTGCGATGCGGATCAGTGTTATGGGTTTGGTTAACAAAGCTGCCGGTATAGTAGTGCCGATGGTATTTGCCACCCTGGTGCTGACCAATATTGAACAATATAGTGCTGACGCGCTGGCCCTATTGCCTGCGGCAGAGCAGCAGGTGCTGCTGGCGGAGTTATCGAATCGGTTAGTGCTGCCGTACATCTATATGACGTTGATGCTGTTGCTGTTATCGGTATTCATCTGGTTTGCGCCCTTACCCGAGTTGCCCGATCAGCAAAATGATCGTGGTATTGAGTTGCGGGCCGTAAAAGCAGTATTGGCCTATCCGCAGTTGGTGCTGGGTGTATTAGCGCTGTTTTGTTACGTCGGCGTCGAAGTGATTGCTGGCGATACGATCGGGCTCTATGGTAAGCAACTGGGCGTAGCACATTTTGGTGTGCTGACCTCTTATACCATGGGTTTTATGGTGTTGGGTTACCTCCTTGGCGTATTACTAATCCCGCGCTACTTGTCACAAGGCCGGGCGCTGCAGTTGTCGACGGTCGCGGGCGTCTTGCTAAGTTTAGGTGTCCTGTTTGGCGCAACCGAGAGTCAGCAATTATCAGCCTGGTTATTTGGTTGGTTGGGTATTCCGCTGGTGCCGGATACCGTGGTGTTCGTTGCCTTACTGGGGTTGGCCAATGCGTTGGTATGGCCGGCGGTTTGGCCCTTGGCGCTGGAAGGCCTCGGGAAGTTAACCGCTACCGGCTCAGCCTTGCTGATAATGGGTATTGCCGGTGGCGCGGTTTTACCACTAAGTTATGGTTATCTGGCCGAACAGTCCGGCAATAGCCAGGGTGCGTACTGGATTCTCATTCCGGCCTATCTTTATATCTTATTTTATGCGATGAAAGGCCATAAGCTACGACGCTGGTCATAACAACGGCGGCTAATCACGATTCAGGCGGCGCAACAGTGCCGCGTTTTCCTGTTCAATATGGCGGTAAAATGCCAGTTGCTCTAAGTCACTGGCGGCTTCCTCATCCAGTACTACTGTAGCCTGCTGGTGCAGCTGTAAAGCTGATGCCGGACAGCTGGCACTCAGTGGCCCCTCTACCATCGCTTTTACTGCCTTAGATTTAGCTTTACCCGTTGCCAGTAACAGCACTTTGCGAGCATCCAGAATGGTGCCGATGCCCATAGTGATTGATAGATGTGGTTGATATTCACCGGGCGCAAAGAAACGGGCATTATCGGCGATGGTTTGCTGTGTTAGGGTTTTAATCCTGGTGCGTGAACGCAATCCGGACGAGGGTTCGTTAAAGCCAATATGGCCATTACGACCAATGCCCAGCAGCTGTATATCGATACCACCTGCAGCCATGATTTTTTGCTCATACTGCTCGCAGGCAAGTAACGGATCTGCGGCGTCACCCTCTGGCACTGCGGTATTTTCTGGCTGAATATCAATGTGATTAAACAAGTGGTGTTGCATAAAATAGCGGTAGCTTTGTGGATGCGTTGCCGCTAAACCAATATATTCATCCAGATTAAAGGTTTTAACGGCCTGAAATGACACCTCGCCATGCTGATAGGCAGTAATTAATTGTTGATACAGCAGAATGGGTGTCGCACCTGTCGCCAGCCCCAGCACAGATGCAGGGTGTTGCCTGATTTGCCGGATAATTGCAGCGGCACCATAACGGGCCACGGCTTGTGCATCTGGTTGAATAACGATCTGCACCCTGATACTCCTGTCAACAAATTTGACTTAGCCTAGCATAAAACCGTTGTGAAAAACGTCAACAGGCTCTAATGCTTTGGCTGTTTTTGCGTTAGTTATTGGCAACTTTGCCTCAGCTGGCATATGCTGAGAGCGAAAATAACACTTCACGGAGAGAAACCTTGACTGCTGCAACCAAACCCCATCAATGGCGTTTCTTCCGCTCTGGCGGTTTTGACCAGGTCGCGATTGAAACTGCAGGTGATTTACACCATCTGGCCGAACTTGATCCGAAACTCTGGA
The DNA here is from genome assembly GCF_001441695.1 of Alishewanella sp. WH16-1. NCBI lineage: Bacteria > Pseudomonadati > Pseudomonadota > Gammaproteobacteria > Alteromonadales > Alteromonadaceae > Alishewanella > Alishewanella sp. WH16-1. The sequence continues at coordinate 42,463 of NZ_LCWL01000123.1, forward strand.
CAGTCTTAAATTGCCCAACTACGGGCCTGGAATTTGACAACCGCACCTTGGCGCTAATGGATGGTGACGGCGACGGCCAAATCCGGGTACCGGAGATCCTGTCGGCAGTGCGTTGGAGTTGCCAGCGCCTGACGGATGCCAGCATTATGTTTGCATCACCTGGCTTGCCGCTTGCTGCGATTGCTGATCAGGACGCCGAAGGTGCCGGCATTAAACATGCCGCCGAACTGGTACTGCGCTATAGCGATAAAACAGCGGAGCAGAGCCTGCAAGTGGCGGATGTGCTGGATACAACACGGTTATTCTCGGCTGATCACTTTAATGGCGATGGCGTGGTTATGCCGGAACTGACCGCCGATGAAAGTTTAAAATCGGTACTGCTGCAGATCGTGGAAACCCAGGGGGGTGTGGCAGATCGCAGCGGTGGTCTGGGTGTAACGCAGGATACCCTGACCGCATTTTTTAGTCAGGCCGAAGCGGTAATCAGCTGGCATGCGGCTTTTGCCGCAGAGCAAAGTCAGCTTTGCCCGCTGGCCGACTCTACTGCCGATGCCGTTGCTGCCTTTGAAGCCGTACAAGCCAAAGTCGACGATTATTTTGTTCGCTGTCAGCTGGCCGCCTTTGATAACAGGGCGACTGATAGCCTTAATCCTGCCCCGGCAGTCTATGAAGTACTGGCGAACCGGGTCGTGGCCGGTGCGGATCAGGATATTGCCGCTCTGCCTCTATCCGTGATTGCTGCTGAGCGGCCACTGGATCTGACGCTGGGTATTAACCCGGCCTGGGCTGGCGCTATCGCCAGTTTAAAAGAGAAAGTACTGGCGCCGTTATTGGGGGCAGACTATGAGGTATTAACCGCCGCCGACTGGCAGCAGGTTTCAGCTAAACTTGCTGCCTGGCGCAGCTGGCAGGCCGCTAAGCCGGCTACTGCATTGCATGCGTTAGAGCTGGCGTATCTGCAGCAGCTTCTTGCCAGTGATACTAAAACCCGACTGGAAGCCTTAATTCAGGACGATCTGGCGGCTAGTACCTTTGCCGATAATCTGTTAGCACTGGAAAAATTGCTGCGTTATCAGCGGGATCTGGTGACCTTGCTGCGTAACTTTGTCAGTCTCAGCGATTTCTATCAGGGCGAACATAAAGCGATTTTCCAAGCGGGTACCCTGTATCTGGATCAGCGCAGCTGTGAGTTGGTGATGCAGGTTGCCGATCAGGGCCGGCATGCCACTATGGCACCCTTTAGCGGTTGTTACCTGGTATATTGCAGCTGTATGCGTCAGGGTGAAGCGCCGATTAATATTGTTGCGGCACTAACCGGTGGTGATGTCGATGAGCTGATGGTGGCTGGTCGTAACGGTATCTTTTATGACCGCAAGGGCCGTGACTGGCGAGCAACAGTGACTAAAGTTGTAGCTCAGCCAGTCAGTATCCGTCAGGCGTTCTGGTCACCCTATAAGCGGGTTGCTGCTTTTATTGAAGGTCAGATCCAGAAATTTGCCGCCTCCCGCGATAAAGATATTGAAGCGAAAACCACCAGCGGCGTAGCAGATGCTGCCGCTGCACCTGCCGCGGCCCCCAGCAACTTTGATATTGCCAAATTCGCCGGTATTTTTGCGGCCTTTGGCCTGGCGTTAGGCGCTTTAGGCACGGCACTGGCGGCGATAGTGGCGGGCTTGTTTTCGCTGAGCTGGTGGCAAATTCCGCTGGTATTACTCGGGGTAATGCTGCTGATTTCGGCACCATCGATGTTACTGGCGTATCTGACACTACGCCGGCGCAATATTGGCCCCTTATTGGATGCTAATGGCTGGGCAGTGAATGCCCGGGCGAAAATTAATGTGCCTTTTGGTGCCTCGCTGACCGGACTGGCGCATCTGCCGAAAGGTGCCAAACGCTCCTTGCATGATCCTTTTGCTGAGAAAAAACGGCCCTGGACGTTGTATCTGCTGTTGCTGATCATCGTTGCTGTAGCCGCCTGGTATGGTTATCAGCGCTTTGTAGGCTAACCTGCATTAGAATCGAAAGGGCTGTTAATGACAGCCCTTTTTTATGCCTGCGCTCTGACCAGCACGGCCGATTTGCTACGACTAACCAGCATCCCATTCAAAGCGGGTGGGCAGGGCAGTAAAGGCCCCAAAATGCTGACAGGTAAGGGAGCCGGCTTTAATGGCTTTTTGTAATATCAGCTGCTGTAACACCTGATCGGCCAATAGACTTTGCCAGTCTTGATAGATAAGAGTTTGGCTAAGCTGATATAACCAGGCACCGACAAAGGCGTCGCCGGCGGCAGTGGTGTCGACCACTTTTACCGGCGGCACCGGGATGCTCAGGTTAAGCTTGCTATAACTCTGCACTGCTGCGCTACCGGCGGTAACCACTATCCAGCGCTGCTTGTGCGCATTTAACGCGCTTAACCAGCTTTGCTCATCGCCATCCGCGGCCAGATAACGCAGTTCATCGTCACTGAGTTTAATGATGTCAGCCTGTTGTAGCAGTTGTCGCACCAGCTCGCGGTTGGCTTGCCCGGTTGGCCAGAGGTTATGCCGCAAATTGGCATCGATAGAAATTAACCACCCGTGGCGTTTGGCCTCGGCTATCAGTGCAAAACTGGTATCGGCAATGGCGCTATCGGTCAGGCTATTCGAGCATAAGTGCAAAATAGATCGCTGCTGCCAGAAATCCACCGGCAAATGGCTGAGCCGATACAACAAATCTGCTGCCGGTGGCCGGTAAAATGAAAAGCTGCGATCGCCGTCGGCATTGAGCGCGACAAAGGCCAGCGCGGTTTTTGCCTCTGCCGTGCGGGCGCAGGCGCTGACATTCACGCCATAATGCTCCAGCTCGGCTTGCAGAAAATCCCCGAACATATCGGCTCCCAGCATGCCGACAAAGCGGCCATCGCCACCCAGTTTCGCTACGGCTACGGCAACATTTGCCGGTGCGCCGCCGGCGAAGCGGCGAAAGACACCGGCTTGTTGTGGATCCTGTAAGAAGTCAATTAAGACTTCGCCAAAACAATAGACTGGTAGCGACATTAGGGTACCTGCAAAGATTTAACTTAAATGTTTAAGCTTAAGCTAGCCTATTCGCCAGCTGTTGTAAATTGGACGCTTGCTAAAATTGCTTAAATTTTTAGCAAAGGCTTGCAATGCAGCAAAAATAAGGCAAATATAGCGAATAAAACTTTGGTTTGGACCCTTGCTTATGCCACAGTATCTGACCCGCTCCACGACAGCTGATCCTGCACAATTAGCGCATTTTTCTGATATTTTACTTAAACGTTATAGTTCGTCGCTAAAAACGCTGGCGAAGGGCCGCTGGCCGCTGCTGGCAGAGCGCTTACGGCAGCAATTACCGGCTTTGCTGGCATTGTATCTGCCGCTTTATGGCGCACGCTTTGATGCCTATTATCATTTGGAGCAGCTGCTAAAAATTCTGGCCAAAGCCATAGCGCAGCGGCCGGATTATTTGCTGGCCGAAGATGCTGCGCCGCAGGATTGGCATCAATCGGAGCAGACGCTTGGCTCGGCCTGTTATGTCGATCTGTTTGCCGGCGATTTTCAGGGGTTAAAGCAGCGTATTCCGTATTTACAGCAAACTGGGATTAATTATCTGCATCTGATGCCGCTGTTTAAAGCGCCCGAGCCAAATAGCGATGGCGGCTATGCGGTATCAGATTACCGCGCTACCATGCCTAAGCTTGGCACTATGACTGAGCTGGCGGATCTGATGCAGTCGCTGCATCAGCATGGCATCAGACCGGTGCTGGATTTTGTGTTTAACCATACCTCAGATGAGCACCGCTGGGCGCAAAAAGCCAAAGCGGGCGAAACTGAATATCAGGATTATTACTTCTTTTTTGATGAAGCGGAACGCGATCGCTACGCGCCTTATTTACGGGAAATTTTTCCGGAAGTCCGCCGCGGTTGTTTTACGCGGGAGGCCAATTCCGGGCGCTGGGTCTGGACAACCTTTAACAGTTTCCAGTGGGATCTGAACTACGCTAACCCGGCGGTATTTAATGCGATGGCGGAAGAAATGCTATTTTTGGCCAATCAGGGTGCTGCCGTACTGCGCCTGGATGCGTTAGCCTTTGTCTGGAAAGAGGCAGGTACTAACTGCGAAAATCTGCCGTTGGCACACACCTTGATCCGTGCCTTTAATCAGGTGGCACGGATCGCGGCACCGGCGCTACAGTTTAAATCAGAAGCCATAGTGCATCCGGATGAGGTGGTAAAATATATCGCTCCGGAGGAATGTCAGCTGTCATACAACCCGCTGTTAATGGCTTTATTGTGGAATAGTCTGGCGACCCGTAAAACCCGCCTGCTGACCGAGTCGTTACAGCGGCGCTTTGCGATTGACCCGCATTGTAGCTGGGTTAACTATATCCGTTGTCATGATGATATCGGCTGGACCTTTGACGATAATGTCGCCTGGCAGCTGGGGATTAACCCGGAGCATCACCGGCAGTTTTTAAATCAGTTCTATACCGGGCAATTTGCCGGTAGCTTTGCCAGCGGGGTGCCGTTTCAGCAAAATCCGCAAACCGGCGATTGCCGCGTTGCCGGCATGCTGGCGTCATTGACCGGCGTTGAGCAGGCTCTGAAAACCGGTAATACGGTGCATTTACAGCATGCGTTGGCCCGTATTTACCTGCTTAATAGCGTGATCCTGAGTATCGGCGGTTTGCCGCTGCTGTATATGGGCGATGAGCTGGGCCTGTTAAATGATTACAGCTATCAGCAGGATGCAGCGAAAAAAGATGACAGCCGCTGGGTGAACCGGGTGGCGGTTAACGAGCAGCAGCTTGAAAGCGCCACCGACAGTACTAAGCTGTCCGGTAAAATTTATCAGCAACTGCAGCAGCTGCTGGGCGTAAGGCGGCACTTGCCGCTACTGGGGCAGGGCAAAACCGAAATTCTGGCCAGCGCCAATCCACATCTGTTTAGCTATCGTCGTTATCAGGATCAGCAAAGTTTGCTGTGTGTGGTCAATTTTAGCGAACACAGCCAAACACTGGCGATGCCGGCCAGCAGCCAGTGGCGGGATGAGTTAAGTGGTAACCTATATCAAGGCACCCGGCTTGAGCTGCAGCCTTATCAGGTACTGTGGTTAACGGCGTTGTAAACTGTGTTTTAGGGGGCTTCCGCATAAATTGCGCTGCCCCATGGTGTTTAAAAAACAATATGACTACTTTCGTTCGTCTGAGCGGGTTAAGGTTTGAAAGGCTTTATCTGACCTCGGCAGCTCTGGTTAAAGGTTGCTGTATGCTTTAGCCATAGCAATAAAACTTTTCAGGTAATCCACATCAAGATCGGTTTCCCGTACACCCAGATATATGTGTTTGTGAATGCCGACCTCGCCAAGTCGCACACTGCGGATGGTGTATTGTGTTGCGGACTCCTCCGCTAACCAACGAGGAAGTGCGGCAACACCGCGATTACTTGCCACCATTTGTAGCAGGATATCGGTGTCTTCAATGGTTTTATGTTGCTTCGGCGCAATACCGGCGGGCGTCAGGAATTGGCTGAAAATGTCCAGGCGGTCTGTGCTGACCGGATAGGTTATCAATATCTCCTGACTGAGATCTGAAGGCATGACCTGGGTGGCATTGGCCAAGCGATGCTGCGTTGATAGCACCAGTACTTGCTCATAGGCAAACACCGGTTGGTAATAGAGTCCTGGTTTAAAGAGAGGATCTGGCGTTACCAGCAGGTCAATTTCAAATCCAAATAAAGCCCCAATACCACCAAACTGAAATTTTTGCTTCACGTCGACATCCACTGCCGGCCAAGCTGCTAAAAAGGGTTTCACTAATTTCAGAAGCCATTGATAACAAGGGTGGCACTCCATACCGATGCGTAATGTACCTCGTTCGCCACTGGCAAATTGGGCCAGTCGTTGCTGTGCGTGTTCCAGCTGTGGTAACACACGATTGGCTACGGCTAAGAGATATTGTCCGGCTTGCGTGAGCTTAAGGCGGCGGCCTTCACGTAACCAAATGGAGGTACCGAGTTGTTGTTCCAGTTTTCGCATTGTGTGACTCAGCGCCGATTGCGTAAGGCAAAGCTTGCTGGCGGCTGCGGTTAATGAGCCTTGTTGCTCAACGGCTCTGACGATAGCAAGGTGATGACGTTCTAGCATATGATGATTTCCTTTCATGGTTTAATGAGAAAATACCATTTTTCTTCATCAATGACCACGCTTAGCATTGTAGACATCTAAACATCTATTTTGTTTTACAGCAAAGCTAAGGTGAACATCATGCGTAACCCCGCACTAAGCTACAGTATCCGAACTATTACATTTGATGACGATTATCAGCCAGCAGCCAATACGCGCTTAACAACGAACTTTGCCAATTTAGCCAGAGGCCCGGGACGTAAGCAGAATCTGCGCACCGCTTTAGATATGATTAATCAGCGCTTTAACTCGTTGGTGAACTGGGACAATCCACACGCCGATCGTTACCGCGTTGAGCTTGAAATCGTTTCAGTTGATTTGCATATCGCAGGCATTAGTCCGGCGTTTCCTGCCATCGAAGTGCTGAAAACACAGATCGTCGACAACCTGCGACAGCAACGATTTGACGGCGTAGTGGGGAATAATTTTTCGTCCTATATTCGAGACTATGACTTTAGCGTTTTGCTGGCGCGGCACAACAAAGATCGGCCAAGGTTTCAGGTGCCTGAACATTTTGGTGAGTTACACGGCCAGCTGTTTCAACACTTTGTACGTTCTGAGGCTTACCAGCAGCATTTTTCTAAGTTACCGGTGATTTGCATCAGCGTATCTGAAAACAAAGTATATCAGCGAAATGGTAATCAACACCCCATCCTGGGACTAGAGTATGTGCCAACAGAACCATCGTTAACCGAGCAGTATTTCCAAAAAATGGGGCTGCAGGTACGCTATTTTATGCCCGAGCAAAGTGTGGCACCACTGGCGTTTTATTTCTTTGGTGACTTACTTAATGATTACACCAACTTAGAGTTAGCCAGCACCATCAGTACTATGGAAACCTTCCAAAAAATTTACCGGCCGGAAATTTATAATGCGCTTCGCAGAGCCGATGTCCGCTACTGCCCACGATTAGCATCTAACGCGTATGTGCCGACTTCAGTCGAGTATGACCGCGATGAACGGCGCGCGTTGGCATTAAGTCAGGGGCATTATGTCGAACAGCATCTGCTGAAACCCTATCAGCAGACTTTGGCGCAGTGGGTGACGCAGGTGGAGTGTTAATTATGAACCAAAACTATGCGACGAATCCTGATTTTGCAGCAACACCTCTGTTTCCTACTTCGACTGCAGGCAGTTTACCTAAGCCTGGCTGGCTGGCAGAGCCCGAAACTTTGTGGTCGCCCTGGAAATTGACGGGTGATGATTTACTGACTGCACAGCAAGATGCGCTCAGAATTACGTTACAGGAGCAGCAGCAAGCGGGTATTGATATCGTTAGTGACGGTGAACAAACCAGACAACATTTTGTCACCACCTTTATCGAGCATCTGGCGGGTGTTGATTTTCAGCAGCGTCAGACAGTACGGATCCGTAATCGTTATGATGCCAGTGTCCCGACAGTCGTGGGGCCAGTAGCACGCTTAGCTCCTGTTTTTGTTGAAGATGCCCGCTTTTTGCGTCAGCAAACCCGCCAGCCAATTAAATGGGCACTACCCGGCCCGATGACGATGATTGATACGCTGTATGATGCGCATTATCACAGCCGGAAACAGTTAGCCTTCGAGTTTGCCCGCATCTTAAATCAAGAGGCGAGAGATTTAGTTGAGGCTGGAGTGGATATCATCCAGTTTGATGAACCGGCTTTTAATGTATTTTTTGACGACGTCAATGATTGGGGCATTGAGGCACTTGAGCTGGCTATCGAGGGGCTAAGCTGTGAAACCGCGGTGCATATTTGTTATGGTTATGGAATTCAGGCCAACACCGCATGGAAAAATACCTTAGGTGAGCAATGGCGCCAGTACGAAAAAATCTTACCCAAGTTAAAAGAATCAAATATTGATATCGTTTCTCTGGAATGTCACAACTCTCGCGTCCCATTGGAGTTACTCGAATTGGTAAGAGGTAAAAAAGTCATGGTAGGTGCCATTGATGTTGCTAACCATCAGATTGAAACGCCTGCCGAGGTCGCAGCGACTTTACGCAGTGCCTTGCAGTATGTTGATGCTGATAAGCTGTATCCATGCACCAATTGCGGTATGGCACCTTTGCCGCGTCATATTGCCCGGCAAAAGCTGGCTGCGCTTAGCGCCGGAGCGGCGTTATTGCGCCAGGAGTTACAGCGTCGCTAATGTCTTGCTTTTGATAGCGGTTCAAGCACAGCTGGGGGGCGTTTTTGCGGCGTCGGTTCGGGTTGCAAAATTAATTGCCGCTAACCCGCCAGCCTTGTTCGGCTTTGCTGATGCATTTGGGGTTACCTTCTGCTACCAGCGACTCGGCAAAAAACCATTCTTTAAATAGCTGCCAATTGGCCGTGATCGGACTTTGGCACTGGCCATTGGCCGTTTCGGCAAAGCGCTCTTCGCTGCAAGACGGCACCTCAGGTAACTGGCCGCGGTAGGCATAGGCATAAACCGCCTGACAATGTTCGGTCAGATAGGTATTAAACACCACCAGCCAGCCTTGCTGATAGCGCACTATACTAAAGCTGGGCAGGTTATTCGCCACCGCGGTGGCAATGATTTCAGGCGCTTCTGCCTCGGCCAGTAACTGCAGCTCGCCCTGTTGTTCCCCCTCAGTCAGGCGCTGGCGGATCTGAATGCGTTCGCCGCGCCGCCAGGCGAAACCATCATAGGTGGTGTTATCTGCGGCTGCGATCAATGCATCCAGACCCTGTTCGTTACGTTTAACTTCCTGTTGAATGCTGCGCGCGATCTGCTCGGCTTCGGTCAGGGTTTTCAATTGATCGCAACCCGCAACAAACAGGCTGGCAAGTAACAGAACAGTAGCAAAGGGTCTGGACATCATATCTACCTGATCAGAGTCATAGCGCGGCGCTACCTTACTGCAAGGCCGGGAGCCTTGCAACTTTGGTGCTGACTTTAGCAATAAAAAAGCCCCGGTAAAGCCTGTCTCTTGATCACAAG
>NZ_LCWL01000048.1:0-40657 GCF_001441695.1 Alishewanella sp. WH16-1
TGTTACGAAAATTCTACCGCAACTAAGGGCTTAACTAATATCGGTGAGGCGTCGCGAATAATATCTCAGAGCGTCACCTGCACAAGACTAGGCGGTAAGCATTCCGTGCACTTTGTAAGGGAATGTATTTTTCAGGGATGAAAAATGACACAAATTTGCCGGGAGCAAATTTGAACAGCTTTAGCTGGCCCGTAGGGCAAACTTCAGGATGAAGTTTGTAACCGTACAGGGATGTATTCACAGCGTGTCCCGTCAAAGTTGTACGGTGTGCTTGCCGCCGGATGCAACGGGTTTGAATCTGCGTAACTATGTGTAGCGGTAGCGTTTAAAATAGAGTGGCTAAGGGCTTAAATGACATCTGCGAGCGAGCAGAATTTAGCAAGGAATAATGATTAAAAACATGACTGAGACATCGACAAATAACTTCTGGAGCATCTTCCGGATTTTCCTGGTACTGGGCCTGACCTCCTTCGGCGGGCCGGTAGCGCATCTTGGTTATTTTCGTACCGAGTTTGTTGAAAAACGTAAATGGCTGACTGAACGCGACTATGCTGAACTGGTGGCGTTATGCCAGTTCTTATCCGGCCCGGCCAGTAGCCAGGTTGGTTTAGCGCTTGGGTTATTGCGCGGGCGCTATCGCGGTGCGCTGGCTGCCTGGCTGGGTTTTACACTGCCATCGGCTGGGGTTTTGATTGCGTTTAGCCTAAGTTTGGCGATTTTACAAAGCCCGCTGTTGCAGGGCGCCTTGCAGGGCTTAAAGCTGGTGGCGGTTGCTGTGGTCGCTCATGCGGTTTGGGGGATGGCAAAAAGTTTATGTAATACGGTGCCAAAAGTCAGCATTATGGCGCTAAGTGCGGTGTTGTTGCTGTTATTTCCGGTTATCTGGTTGCAACCTGTAGTGATCCTGCTTGGTGCACTGCTCGGTTATTTTCTGTTAAAGCAGGAAGCAGCCGCTGCGGCCTCTGCCTTACCTCTTAGTGTGTCGAATACGGCAGCCAAGGCTTACGGTCTGTTATTTCTGGTCTTGTTATTCGGTTTACCGCTCGTGGCGCAGCTCTATCCCGGTGCTGTTGTCACCATGTTCGATATTTTCTACCGTGCCGGTGCGCTGGTATTTGGCGGTGGGCATGTGGTATTGCCACTGTTACAGGCCGAAGTGGTGCCAACGGATCTCGTCAGCGCCGATAACTTTATTGCCGGTTATGCGGCAGCGCAGGCGGTACCCGGCCCCTTGTTTACCTTTGCCGCTTTTTTAGGTGCCGCCAGTAATGGTGAACTAAGCGGTGTTTGGGGTGGGGTAGTAGCGCTGCTGGCCATCTTTTTACCGTCTTTTCTGGTGTTGGCGGCGGTGCTGCCGTACTGGCAAACACTGCGCGCTTCTATCCATGTCAGTCGCTTAATGGCCGGCGTGGGGGCCAGCGTCACCGGCATTCTGCTGTCAGCGCTGTATCAGCCAATCTGGCAAAGTAGTGTGTTCGGAGCCACTGATTTTGCGCTGGCACTGCTGGGTTTTATTGCGCTACAATTCTGGCGCCTGCCAGCCTGGTTACTGGTGCTGGCTGGCGCCCTGATTGGTATGGTAAGGGTGCTGTAGAGCCCCTTAGTTACTGCTTTAGAATCTCATCGACACTACCCTGCGCCAGTGGGTGATAACCTGGCCGCGCCTGTTGATAGACCTTACGGGCGAAGGCCAGGCCATCCGGCGTTTTCGCCAGCTCGCGGTACAGTGGCAGGATCAGTTTGCGCCGCCCGATGCTAATCAGATAGCGCTCTAATGCCGGTAGCACTTCGCGATAGCCGGTTTTTAGGGCTAACAGATACCAGGCGTGGGCAATTTCGCTATTGGTCGATTGCGTCAGGTTAAAGCCATTATCCAGCTGCTGTAACTGGCCGGGACTAATGCTCAGCGGCAGGTTATTGATAAAATATAGCCACTCATGCACTGTCCAGTCTGCCGTCGGCAGCTCATCGAGGGTGCGTAAACCTGATAACCAGGCATTGCTATGTTGTTGTACCCTGACAAAGGCATCTGATTGCGGGTTGGGGGCTGTCGCCGGTAAGCCCCGGCCATGGATCCATTCCTGCACTTCGGCGGCACTGACTTTTCCGGGATGCTTATCCAGCAAATTCGCTGTTAAGTAAGCTTCAAAGGCCGCCGTGGTGATACTTTGAAAGGCATGATCGTCGAAGTATTTTCTGACGAAAGGATCAAAGACCTCACGGCCAAAGCGGCTTTCCAAAAACATCAGAAACAGTTGTCCCTTGGTATAGGGCACGCCACTAAAAGCATCATCCGGATCGCGGCCCTTCAGATCGAGGTAGAGCCGGCTATCGTCCGGATCCAGACTGGACAATTCTTGCTTTAGATCCTGCACCGACAGGGCTTGCTCCATAATGGCGCGATCGGTGCCAAACACCTGCTCCATAATGCGGTTTTCAACATAGGAGGTAAAGCCCTCGTTTAACCACAAGTCCTGCCAGGTCGCGTTGGTCACCAGATTGCCGGACCAGGAATGCGCCAGCTCGTGGGCAATCAGATTAACCAAGCTACTATCACCAGCCACTACCGTGGGTGTAATAAAAGACAACACCGGGTTTTCCATGCCACCAAACGGAAAGCTGGGCGGTAAGATCAGTAAATCATAACGGCCCCAGCGATAGTCACCGTATAGCTGTTCGGTTACATCAATCATCTGTTGCGTGCTGGCGAACTCTTTGGCCGCGGCCTCCAGAATATAAGCTTCGGCATAAACGCCGGTTTGCTCACTCATGGCTTTAAATTCGAGATCACCGACGGCGATGGCCAGCAAATAGGGCGGGATCGCCTGCGGCATAGTAAAGCGGTAATCGCCACTGCGCACTGCGCCGGGGGCGGTTGGCGCACTCATTACCGCCAGCAGGTCTTTGTCAGTTTGAATGCGGGCACTATAAGTCAGGCGCACCGCGGGCGTATCCTGAATCGGGATCCAGCTTCTGGCATGGATCGCCTGATTCTGGCTAAACATAAAGGGTTGCGTTTTCGCAGCGGTTTGTTCTTTGCTCAGCCATTGCAAGCCTGAGGCCTGCGGTTGTGACTGATAATGAATACGTAGCGTATCGGCCTGAAAACCCGGCTCTATCGTCAGCTTACTACCCAGCACCGGCTCAGCGGCGGCCAAACTAAAGGGCACTTTACGCCACTGGCCATCAGCGCGGCGGGCATACACCTGTTTAATGACTAAATCCCGGGTATCCAGATAAACCGTGTTCGCCGTTTGGTTTTGCCAGTTTAACGTCAGATCGGCAAAACCGGTCAGGGCTTTTTGTTCAAAATCGACCGCCAAATCCAGATAGAGATGGCTGACTTTCACATCCTGTAAATTGGCGTAGGTATAGGCATCATCAGCGGCTTGGATTAATGAGCTACCTAACAGCAGCGCGCCCAGTGCAGAAGCACGTGCACAAGATAGAGCAGAAAAACGTAACGACATAGCAAACCTTATTCTTATTCAGCTAAAGTACAGTCAACAAGGTATGTAATAGTCGCACTTATGTAAAGGGAAGAACCATCATGCTGAGATTAACCACCGCTTTTAGTCTGTTAGTTGCTGCTGCCAGTGTCACCGCCAGTCCGTTACCTGATTTTCCGTTTATCAATGTTACCGGTCAGGCGACGTTGGAAGTGGCCCCCGACAAAGCTCAGATCCGCTTTGTCTTGCGCCAGACGGGGGCAACTGCTGAACAGGCTACCCGGGCTGTGTATCAGCAAGGCGAAAGTTTGCTGAAGTTTTTGCAAGCGCAAGGCTTAACTGAGAAAGCACTGGATGCGGCGCAGATCAATAAAGAAGCGCTGTATAAAGACTACCAGGACAGAACCATCACCGGCTATGAAGCCAGTCAGCCGATCACCCTGACACTGACGAATTTGGAGCAGTATGTGACGGTAATGGATTATCTGTTTACCCAGCCACAGATTTTTTCTATTCACAGCAGCTTTGATCACAGCAAACGCGAGGAATTTGAACTGACGCTAAGTGAAAAAGCCGGCGCGGATGCCCGTGCCCGTGCCAACCGCTTAGCCGCGGCGCAAGGCGTAAAACTCAGCACCGTGTTTGCCATTACCGAGAACGCTGGTTTCGGTAATCTGGCCGGTGATTTTGGCTTTGGCGGTGGCCAGGTAAGTTATGGCCGGATGGAGAAAATGAGTGCCGACAGCGGCATGGCCGGGGCCTTGTTAGCGCCGAAACAGATTACGCTGCAAAAAAGCGTGAATGTCATTTATAAGCTCAATCCTTAAGCCATATCAAGTTAGCGCTAAGCAGTAAGATCCTCAGCTGCTATGCTTTAGGCAGGCAGGTAGGGGACTATTAATGGTCGAAGCAAAAGCGTTTCAGATTTGGGTTGAAAACAGGGTAGTTCTGGCTTGTATTCGTGGCTGCTGGGATCGTTTTTCGGCTGAGGATTATAGCCGGGCTTTTAAGGCTGCCGCCAGCAGGCTTACCGGTCAGCCTTGGGCGCATATCGTGTATCTGGATGACTGGCAACTGGGTACGCCCGATATTGAGCCGATAGTGCAGGAACTGGTGGGCTGGTGTTTGCAAAATGGTCTGATTGTTACCGCTCAGGTTTATTGCCCGCACAGTGTTAAGCGCTATCAACTGGATAAAATGATTATCGAGAAAACTCCGACCTTTGAGCGGCGGGGGTACGCGAATGAAGATGATGCTTTTAACTGGCTGGAACAGCAAGGCTTCAGCGTCCACCATGCTTCGTTACAACGTTGCGTCTAATTAAGCCGCGTGATTGGCCAAAAAGTCAATTCACGCTAATTTTAGCCTCCGATACAGGTAAGACTTGCAAACCGAAACCGGAGGCTATTACGACGATGAGTGCGCTGTTCGTTAATTGGTTCGGTGTTTCATCCGCTGCCGCAGATCCATCGTCAGACTATAAACGACATATAGCGCTACGACTGGTACCAAACCAAACAGAATACCTTGTTGTAAGCTTGGCAGATAATCCAGTTTTAGTGACAGAGCAATCAGGAACCAGGTATAAGCCACATAACACAGCAGGAATAATGTACCTTCTATCCGGTTGAGAATTGCACCGGCAAAGAAAAACGGCACACAAAGCACTGCCACGGCTACCATCACCGGAATATCAATCGCAGACATTTGGGCACCAGCCAGCAGCGGCGTGGGTGAGACTAAACCAGATAAACCTAATACACAGAGGATATTAAAGATATTACTGCCGACTACGTTACCGACGGCAATATCACGCTCGCCGCGAATCGTTGCGATAATCGATGTGACTACTTCTGGCAAAGATGTGCCGGCAGCAACGATGGTCAGACCAATCACGGCTTCGTTAACACCCCAAGCGGTAGCCAGTTCAATGGCACTTTGTACTAACCAACGTGCACCCAACACCAGTAACACCAAACCACCTACGACCAGCATAGCACTGTGCCAGGCAGGTTTTTTCTCTTTCAGCATCTCGCCGACTTCGTCATCTTCCATTTCTGCAGCGGGCTGTGATTTGCCCTGATAAAACAGAAAAGCGGTGTATGCGAGTAAACCTGCAAACAATATAGCGGCTTCAAAACGTGAAATCTGACCATTTAACGCCATACACATCGCAACAACTGAAACCAGTACCATAATAGGCACGTCCTGGCGAATTAGTTGCTTGGAAATGATAAGTGGCATAATCAGTGCTGACACGCCTAGGATAAAGAGAACGTTGAAGATATTACTGCCAACCACGTTGGCGATAGCCAGCTCAGCCTGGCCGGAATAGGCGGCTTTCACTGAAACGGCAAGCTCAGGAGCGCTGGTGCCAAAGGCGACCACAGTCAAACCGATCACTAAGGTTGGCACACCAAAAGAAGCAGCTAAGCGGGCAGCACCTTTGACTAAGGTATCCGCGCCGATCACCAGTAAAATAAGCCCAGCAGCAAGCATTAACCAGGTTAACATGACGATGCATCCTAAAAAGTATGGTATTGGTTAAGACGAATAATAAAACCGGCGCAATTGTAACCCGAAACCCGACTAAAAAATCAGGTGTTAAGCAAGGTATTTTTGTCTTTCATACCTAAACGCTAATAAACTGGCGCGGCTGTTGGTGCAGCGGCTTACACCAATTGCTATAATTTGCCGCCCGATCCTACTGCTGTTTCTTGTTTAAGGTCCTGCTTAATGTCGCAACCCCTGATTGACCGCCCACTGCGCGGTATTATCGCTATGCTGCTGGCGGTGGCGTTTTTTTCGGCGATGGATGCCGGTATGAAAGCTTTAACGGCGTATCATAGCCCGATGCAGATCACCGCGCTACGTGGTGCCTTAGCCTGGCCATTAGTTTTGCTGTGGTTGTGCAGCAGTGGCGCTATTAAACACATATTTCAAACCCGCTGGTCGCTGCATCTGCTGCGCGCTGCACTCGGTATTACCATGCTGTGGGCCTTTGTATTTAGCTTGCAAACGCTGGCACTGGCCGATGCTTATGCCATTTTCTTTGCTGCGCCCTTTATTATTACCCTGCTGTCGGCCTGGTGGCTGAAAGAGTATGTGGCACCGCGGCAGTATCTGGTGTTGGTGATTGGCCTGGCGGCGGTGTGTTATATGTTAAAACCGGATGCCGGGCAGTGGCTAAGTTTAGGGGCTTTAGCGGCACTGTTGGCGGCCTGTTGCTATGCGGTGTCAGCGATTACGGTGCGGGTGCTGGCGCGCTCAGACAGCGCTGCCAATATGGTGTTCTGGCTGATGACCTTTTTAACCCTGGGTGCCACAGCGCTGGCATTGCCGAACTGGCAGCCGTTACAAGCGCAGCTATGGCCGGTCTATCTGCTGATTGGTGTCTGTGGCTTTCTGGGGCAAATTACGATTACCGAAGCCTTTCGCATTGCGCCGGCGGCAATAGTCGCGCCCTTTGAGTATACGGCGCTGCTGTGGGGCATAGGCTTTGATATTGCGTTATGGCAACTGTATCCGGGGCGCAGTGTTTTGCTCGGTGCCACTGTTATTATGCTCTGTGGTTTGTATCTGCTGTGGCAGCAAAGGCGCGGTCATTAGCTTACCAACATCAGCGCCACAAGCCCAGCTTATCGCCGGCACTCAGTTTTCGTTGCAGCAGCTGCAGTGTTTGCTGTTGCCCGTCTGAACGGTCATTTAACCAATGCACAAAAACCCCGACAAAAAGCGCGCTGAGTGCCAGTTCCTGACCAATTCGCGCCAGGCCACTGGCACTTAGTGCTGCCGCTTCGCGCAGCCACTGCACCGTCGCGCTGATCCTAAGCAGCGCCGCTGCCTGCAGATGAACATGACCCGGTTCCAGCTTATACAGCAACATTTGCCCGGTTTGTTGTTGATAAGGGGCCAGAGCATTAAGCCAGCTGCTAATGGCCAAATATAAGCGCTCGCTTGCTGACCGCCCCTGATAGCTGTGGCTTAGCATCTGTTGATCGGCACGGTCAAACCAGGCATCGGCCAGCTGATCTTTGGTGCTGATCTGTTGATAAAGCGCACTGAGCGGACAGTTAAGGGCTGAAGCGATATCGCAGAGCCGCAATTGCTCCCAACTGCTGGTGGCAGCCAGCTGTAAGGCGGTGTCGAGGATCTGTGCTTTAGAGGGAACTTCCATTGGCATCTTTGGCTCCGACTGCAATACTGAGTTAAGTATAGTGGCAGCGGGCGAAAAAACGCCGGCAACAGCGTGAAATCTGTGCCGGCGTTTGATTAGAGCGTGCTGCGTTTGTATGCAGCACTAATGCTTACAACCCCAACTTGGTTGGCATGGCTGGCGCCTGCCGGTGGTCCTGCGGTGGGTTGGCTTTTAGCTGTTGCAGCGTGTGTTCAATTGCACGCTCCAGCTGCACATCGATGCCGCGGTTAACGGCTATCGGATCCAGCTCTACCTCGATGTCCGGCGCCACCCCTTCGTTTTCCACCCGCCATTCGCCATCCGGCGTATAGAAGCGGAAATAGGGCACCACATGGAAGCCGCCATCGATCATCGCTGGATTAGCCGAAATACCAATCAGACCACCCCAGGTACGGGTACCTATGGTTTTGCCCAGGCCCAACCGTTTAAAAGCCCAGGGCAGGAAGTCGCCGCCTGAGCCGGCATCCTGGTCAATTAACATGGTTTTCGGGCCATAGATACCCGCTCCCGGCGTAGTAAAGCCGGCGCCGGCCCGATCTTTCCAGCCAGCCAGGAAGGGGCGGGCCAGAATTTCGGTGATATAGTTCGCCGCCTGACCGCCGCCATTTTTACGCTCATCGATAATCAGCGCCGGCTTTTCGGTTTGCGCAAAGAACATCCGGTTAAAGAAGTAGAAACCGCCATCGGCCGTATTTGGCAGGTAAACATAGGCAACCTGGCCCTGGGTCTTTTCTTCAACCCGTTTACGATTGTTTTCTACCCAATGCCAGAGCCGTAGCTGACTTTCATCGGTAACTGGCTCTACAGTAATATCGCGTTTGTTACGGCCACGCACATCGTCGGCCAGTGTCAGGCGAACTTGCTT
Organism: Alishewanella sp. WH16-1; assembly: GCF_001441695.1. NCBI lineage: Bacteria > Pseudomonadati > Pseudomonadota > Gammaproteobacteria > Alteromonadales > Alteromonadaceae > Alishewanella > Alishewanella sp. WH16-1. The sequence continues at coordinate 8,513 of NZ_LCWL01000048.1, forward strand.
GCCGGCCGTATTATCTAACAACTGATAGATATTTTGCGCAGCAGTGAGCTCGACACCGTTAATGGCCAGCAGGTAATCACCGGCCTTGGCACTGGCGCCAGGCGTCGCCAGCGGCGCGCGCAGGAAGGGGCTCCAGCGATCGCCCTGATATACAGTTTGGATTCGGTAGCGATTATTATCAATTGCAAAATCGGCACCCAGTAAGCCTACGCCGGTGCTGGCAGCCTGGTAGATATCGCCGCCACCAATCCGGTTATGGCCAACCTGTAGCTCGGCAATCATCTCGACCAGCACGTCGTTCAGATCTTCACGGCGCTGCACATGCGCCAGCATCGGCTGGTACTTATCGTAAATACCTTGCCAGTTAATACCATGCAGTGCCGGATCGTAGAAGTAATCGCGCTGCATCCGCCAGGCATCATCAAAGATTTGCTGCCATTCCACAGCCGGATCGATAAAGCTACGCACCTGACTCAGATCCAGGGCTTTAGGTTCAGGCTTGGCGACCGCATCAGCCAGTTGCAGCCGGTTCGGTAAACTGACCAGTAACAATTTTTTGCCATCACTGCTCAGCTCGTAGTCATTCAGCCCTTGCTGAACTAACGCTGCTTTGCGCTCTGTAAAATCAAAGCGATACAAGCTGGCGCTATTGCGGTTATCGCTGCCTGGTGGCTCGTTACTGGCACCGCTTTGTGGCAGCTCCAGATAGAACAGGGCACCGTCACTGGCAACTTCCAGTCGTCTATAATTGCGCTCGGCCACTGGCAAGCCAACAATACGATCCTGAATGCCGTTAAAATCCAACTGTACCGGTTTAACCACAGCGGCTTTGTCATCGGTATCGGTTTTGGCGGCAGCTTTTTTCGGGCTTTCTTCGTCGCTGCGAGGCAACAACGGCGACTTGCCGTTAGCGGCAAGCACTGCAGCATAAAGCGCTGAGCGCACCGGCCGTTCCCGGGTAGACAGATCCAAACCTACCTGCGCCGGCCCCGTATTTACAGACGCAGCAAAATACAGATAATCCTGGCTAAACACCGGGCTGGTGGCATGGCTTAAGCCATCGGTTAACTGTTGACTGCGTTGCAGCGTAAAGTCATAGATCTTGATTTGGCTAAAGTAATTTTCGCCCACTGTGGTATAGGCCAGATAGCGGCTATCCGGTGAAAAACTGACGCTAAAATTCTGCCGGCGTAATGACGTATCCAGTTTGGCTTCGCGTTTGCGCTTTAAATCATAAGCATACAAATTCAGGTTGCTGTCCTGATATATCAGCACATTGGCATCCGGTGACCAGCTCAGCAGGTTGTAGTAACCGCTGCTCCCAAGAGCAATAGTGGTTGCCTGGCTGCTGCCATCCTGATTGCTGATCACCAGCTGATGCTGGTTACCCTGATCAGAAATATAGGCCACTTTGCTGCCGTCCGGGCTCCAGTGGGCATCAAATTCCCGCACGCCCGCACTTTGCGTCAGATTACGTGTCGAACCCTCTTTGGCCGGTACGGTAAAGATATCACCGCGGGCACTAACCAGAATTCGCTGGCCGGTGGCAGATAAACGGGCTGAGGTCAGGGTTTTGCTGGCATCTTTCCACTGCGGCCGCCGTTGTTCCGATTGGGTATTAAGTTGCACCACCAATTGCTGACTCTGGCCGCTGGTCAGATCCAGCTGGTATAAATATCCCCCAGCCTCATATACCACCTGATTATCAAAACCGGCTGCCGAGCGGATATCCCAATCACGCAGTGTGGTTAACTGCTCTACCTGCTGGTTGCGATAGCGGAACAGATTAACCGCCTGATTATCACGGTCCGATAAAAAATACACCTCATTATTTAACCAAAACGGATTGAGGTTGTTGGCATTGGGTTGTGGTATTTTTTCCAGCTGTTGTTGTTCCAGATCGAGGATCCAGATCGGTGGCGTACTGCCACCACGATGCAGCCGCCAGCCACTGCTGCCGCTATAGGCCAGATTATTTGGCCGGTAAGCCAGTTTCTTACCATCGGCAGATAACTCACCTTCAAAGGCCACGGCTGGCATCAGTTTTTGTTCATAACCGCCGCTTACTGCGACCTGATATAGCTGATTACTGCGACTATTGGCTACCTCACGGTTTGAAGCAAACAACACCTTGCTGCCATCAGGGCTCCAGCCGTTGACGGTATCGGCACCGGGGTGCCAGGTCAGGCGCTTCGCGGCGCCACCCGTAGCAGGCATCACGTAAACGTCGGTGTTATTATCATAGGCTGCTGAAAAAGCGATCCAGTTACCGTCGGGTGAAAATTTTGGCGCAAACTCAGCTGCCGGATGGCTGGTCAGTTGTCGCGGTGCTGAGCCATCGCGGTTGGCAATCCAAAGATCACCACCGTACACAAACACCAACTGATTGGCGGAGATATCAGGTTGACGTAACAGCCGGCTGCCTTCACTGGCCATAGCGGTACCGCACAGGGCAAGCGTGCAGCACAGCGCCAGATAAGATCGAGCGTGCATAAGCAATTCCTTCGTTTTTGGTTTAGTTGTTATCTTAATCGCTTTATCTTAGCCAGAAATCTCGCTGCTTAACACCTGTTGCCGCTCATCTTCGGTCAGAATGCCGGTTAGCAGCGTTTTGCGGCGTAACCGGCGCATACTTTCGCTATCTTCCAGCAGGGCACGGCGAAACAGCTCCGGTTGGTCGAGCTGGGTCAGCATGCTGTACCAGCGAATATAGCCCCAGTGTTTAATCAGACCACTTTGGTAGCGCAGTTCCAACTTTTCCAATAAAGGTAGGGCCAGGTCTGGTTGAGCCAGCAGTTTTTCGGCGATAAGCTGATGCAGAGCAAGCAGTTGTTGGTCATTGTGCTGTTGCGCCCGGCTGGGCGGGCGACGGGAACGGCGACCGTTTAAAGATCGCATTGGCCGTTGACACAACGTTGGCGACGAGCGGCCCAAAACTGGTAAGCCTTGTTGGCCAGGGTATTAACCAGTGGCAGGCTTAACAGCCAGGGTAAAAAGCGCAGGCCGGCGGTGCGCCAGTAATAGAGCGTAGCGGGTAGGGCGGTGAGATAACGTTCGCCATCCCAGAGGTGAATTTCGGCCATCATCTGGCTACGACTGACGCCGGCAAAACCGGTAAAATCAGGCTTACTGATATCAACCAGTTCGATTTTGCCGCGCAGTTTCGGCCCCAGCCAGTTAATTTCATGCCGGCAAAGCCTGCAGCTGCCATCAAAAAACAGTTTTTTATTCAACGCAGTAGAGTTGTAATTAGTAAGCGACATAAAACCCCAGATGACACAGCACCACCACAGTCGTCAGCTGATTACGCAGACTACGGTAAGGTGCTGTATAGCGCAGATTGACGCCGCTGATTATTTCATAGCAACGTAAACCAGCAAAGAGTGCTGCCAAAATCAGCACGCTATAGGCTGGTAACAGCGCTAATGCCAGAATGGCCAACACCGGAAAACTCACCGCCCACAAAGCACGGCTTGCCGGCTCCGGCGATTGATACAGCACAGGCCAGAGCACGCCGGCCATAAAACCTAAAATCAGACAGCTGTAGAATTGGAATAACAACATCGCCTGTGCCGGCGCCATTAACGGCCAGAGCAGGCTGCAGAGTGGTAATAGTATAAAAGGGAGTAATCCCGCATAACCCAGAGGCGTAATCATCGACATTAAATATAAATCCTGTGATGTCGCTTTTACGCCCCGGATAGCGGCAGGGATCAGACCATACGCTGCTTATTAATCACGGTTTTACCAATCGGGGCCACCGCCAAACCGGCCAGTTTCAGATGCTGTAAACCAAACGGGATACCAATAATAGTGACAAAGCAGACAATGGCATGAAATAAGTGCCCGATCGCCAGCCAGATCCCGAAAAATACAAACCAGATAATATTACCCAGGGTGCCAAAGGCACCGGTGCCAATGTCGTCGACTTTATTCAGATAACGCCGGTTGATCACATCCTGACCAAAGGGCCAGAACGCCAGTTCACCCATCACAAAGCAAGCGCGGCCAAAGGGGATGCCGATAATACTGATAAAACAAAGCAGACCAATTAGCCACCAGGCCAACCCCATCACAAAGCCACCCAAAATAAACCAGAAGAAGTTAAAAATTAATCGTAACACGCTCATTTGTTTTTCCTTTTTGCTGTTGCGAAAGTCACTATGGAATTTGCTGTTATGCTGATGCCAATTCTATGCCATATTTTAAATGTTTGTTATTTAACAGAAATAAATTTTATGTCGGCGAAGCATTAGTCAGGTTCACCATAATATAGTCATTTTTCGATCCCAGTGTTGCGGTTTACTACGGCTGATCTATAATAATTTACTGTACCAACTGGTCGGTTTTTTGCTGTGGCTACAGTGGCCTCAAACCGGCCTCGGCACGGGAGCTTATCCTTGAATAAAAAATCTCAACTTACTAACAGTCAAATCATTCAGGCCGCACTCAGTGTTGCCGCTGAAAAAGGCGCCGGTAAAGTGACGCTGGATGCGGTTGCCAAAGCCGCTGGTGTCAGTAAAGGTGGTTTGATTTATCACTTCCCCAGTAAAGAGGCGTTAATTAGTGCCATGGTGCAACAGTTGATAGAGGAAGCTGAGTGCCAGCGTAGCTTGCAGGAGCGCACAGAAAGCTCGGCGTTGGCGGCGGTATTACAAACCCGCGCTCACTTTACCCGGCAGATTGCCGGCAATACCGCGATGGCGATTCTGGCCGCGGCCGCAGAGCAGCCCGCCTTGTTACAGCCGGTGCAGCAACACAATAAGGATGTGCTGCAGCAAATTCAGGCTGAACATGGCAATGCGCTGCAGGCAACCTTACTGTTACTGGCCAGTGAAGCACTGATTTATCACGATTTACTTAATTTATCCCCTTTTACCGCGGCAGAGCGCAGCGCGCTGGAACAACAATTAGTGCAACAGGCACGGGAGCTACAAGTATGAAGATGGCATTTAAATCACCCTGCTGGGTTTTGAGTATCGTTATTGGTTTAACTGCCTGCTCAGACGCGACGCCGCCTGCCACTGTGATAGTACCGACAGTAAAGCTCTATACCATTAATGGCGAAGAGCAAGCCAATAGCCGGCATTTTGTCGGGCGTATTGATGCGGTCAGTACAGTGGATCTGGCGTTTCAGGTCGGTGGCCGGGTAACCGAATTACCGGTGCAGCAAGGACAAGTCGTGCCTGCCGGAGAATTACTGGCCGCATTGGACCCGGCAGACTATCAATTGGCCGTCGAGCAGGCTGAAGTGCAGTTGGCGCAGGCCAGTCGTGATCTGGAGCGTGGCAAACCCTTGCGTGAGCAAGGTATTTTAACGCCATCAGCCTTTGATCAGTTGCAGACCAACTACGAAATTGCCCGGGTGGCGCTGGAAAATGCCCGCCGTAATCTGGACTACACTCAACTTAAAGCGCCCTTTGATGCGCTGGTTACCCGCAGGCTGGTCGAGCGTTTTGCCACTGTTGCTGCCGGTACGCCATTGTTACGAGTGCAAAATATTACCGAATTGCGTGTACATATTAACGTGCCGGAACAGATTATGCGCCAGGTCAGGGATACCAGTGACTATCTGGTTTCAGTGCGGTTATCAGAAGCCGCCAGCGAACGCTATCCTCTGGCTTACCGTGAACATGCCACTGAAGTTGATCCCTTAACTCAGACTTATCAGGTCTCGTTTGCGATGCCACGTTTGCCGGATGTTAATTTATTGCCTGGTATGACGGTGAATGTGGTGACCGAAAAAGTTGCCACTAACAGCACCGTCCTTATTCCGGTCTCGGCACTGGATACCGCGACACCGGAACAATTTTATGTCTGGCGCTATCAGCCCGAAACCCAAACTGTGCAGCGCATTGCCGTACAGGTTGGCACGGTGCGTGAGCAACAGATTGAAGTGCTCAGTGGCTTGAATCGTGGCGAGCAGGTGGTTTCTGCCGGGATTTATCAGTTACAGCCCGGGCAGCAGGTGCAGCCCTTTGTGGCCTACTAAGGAGCCTTCTGATGCGGATTGCCAGTTATGCAATTGAAAAGCAGGTTAATACCTGGCTGTTTATTATGCTGTGCTTTTTGGGCGGACTTTGGGCATTGGTCAGTATTGGCCGCTTAGAAGATCCGGCCTTTACGCTGAAAGAGGCGATTATTGTCACCCATTATCCGGGCGCGACTGCGTTGGAAGTGGAAGAGGAAGTGACGGAATTGCTGGAATCCGGTATTCAGCAATTATCACAATTAAAGCGTATTACCTCCAAGTCGATGCCGGGTAAATCGGAAATCCGGGTGCAAATTCAGGATAAGTATGACGGCAGTCAGATGCCACAGATTTGGGATGAGCTCAGGCGTAAGGTTAATGATGCCAGTATTCGCTTACCTTCAGGCGTGATGAAACCGATCGTTAATGACGATTTCGGTGATGTATTTGGTATTTTTTATGCCGTGACAACTGACGGTTTTTCCGATCGCGAAGTGCGCGAGCTGGCTACTTTTTTACGCCGTGAGATGCTGACGGTGCCTGGGGTGGCAAAAGTCCAGACCGCCGGCGAACCGGAAGAGCAAATCAGCGTAGAAATCTCACATGAGCGTTTGCTTGGGATTGGCCTGCCATTGCAATTGGTGGTCAACACCCTGCAAACCGAAAATGCAGTAGCACAAGCCGGCTCGGTGCAGGTGGGGGACAAAAGGGTTCGCCTGAACAGCAAACCAGGTCTGGATTCAATTGAGGCAATTGAAAATTTACGGATTGGCAAACCGGGCTCAACCGAGCAACTAAGCATTTTTGATGTTGCAACAGTGCGCCGGGATGAAGTTGAAGTGCCGTCGCAACTCATCCGCTTTAATGGCAAACCGGCCTTTACGTTGGCGATTTCCGGCCTGACTGATGCCAATATTGTCGATGTAGGTAAAGCGGTTGACCGGCATCTGGCGAAACTGGCAGAGCGTATCCCGCTTGGCGTAACCCTACATCCGATCTATCAGCAACATGTCGTGGTGGATAACGCCATTAACGACTTTATTGTTAACCTGATCTTGTCCGTGGTCATTGTTATTGCGGTGCTGTGTCTGACCATGGGTTGGCGGGTTGGTTTAGTCGTTGGCGGTACTTTGTTACTTACCGTCTTGGGTACCGTATTCTTTATGAAGCTGGCGAATATCGAAATGGAGCGGATTTCGCTCGGTGCCCTGATTATCGCCATGGGAATGTTAGTTGATAACGCCATCGTTGTGGCGGAAACCATGTTGATTAATATGCAGCGTGGCCAGAGTTCACGGCAGGCGGCGGATGAAGCGGCCAGTCGAACCCAGATCCCGCTGTTAGGCGCGACCGTGATTGGCATTATGGCCTTTGCTGGTATTGGCCTGTCGCCGGATAGTACCGGTGAGTTCTTGTTTTCACTGTTTGCCGTCATCGCGATTTCATTGCTGTTAAGTTGGGTGCTGGCGATTAGTGTTACGCCTTTGCTGGCGCATTATCTGTTTAAAGTCGATGCCAATAGTGCTGCTACCGATCCCTATGCGGCCGGTTTTTATCAGCGTTATGTCAGGGTGTTGCGCTTTGCCTTGCGCCAACGAGCGCTAACTCTGGGTGGTTTGGCGCTGCTAACGCTAATTAGTGTTATCGGTTTCGGGCAAGTGAAACAGGTATTTTTTCCAGCCTCCAATACGCCGATTTTTTATCTGAATTACTTTTTGCCCCAGGGCTCAGATATTCGCGCTACCTCGCGTGATCTGGCAGAAATCGAAGCCTTGGTGTTGGCGCAACCCGAAGTCGAATCAGTCAGTAGCTTCGTTGGCTCGGGGGCCAGTCGCTTTATGTTGACTTACGCACCGGAGCAGCCGAATGCCGCCTATGGCCAATTGATTATCCGTACCGCACACCGTGACCAGATCCCACCGCTGATGCAGCGGCTGCGCACTGAACTGCCGCCGCGCTTACCGCAGGCTGAGATCTACACCCAGCAACTGATGTTTGGGCCGGGCAGTGGTGCCAAGCTGCAAGCCAGGGTATCTGGCCCGGATGAACGCATCTTACGGCAGCTCGGCCAGCAAATTACCGAGTTAATGCGCCAAGAGCCGGCTATCACCGATTTACGGCAAAACTGGCGGCAACGGGAGCTGGTGATCGTACCGGACTTTAACGAAGAGCGGGCGCGGGTTGCCGGTATTAATCGCACTGATTTGGCGCAAACACTGGAGTTTGCCAGCACCGGAGTACGCAGTGGTGTCTACCGCGAACATGACAAGCAAATTCCCATCGTGGTCAGGCCGCCGGCGTCAGAGCGTTTCGATATCGACCGGCTGCAGGACCGGATGATTTGGAGTGCTAACGATAATACCTATATTCCGATTACGCAGGTGATTAATGGGCTGCAAACCCAAAGCGAAGAAGCGAAAATTCAGCGCCGCGACCGGTTAAGAACCCTTACTGTCGAAGCTGAGCCGGCCTTGGGTTATACCGCCGATCAGGCTTTAAAGTTGATCCGTCCGAAAATCGAGGCGCTGCCATTACCCAGTGGTTATCAACTGAGTTGGGGTGGTGAATATGAGAGCTCTGCTGAAGCTCAGCAATCGCTGGCCGCGCAATTACCCTTAAGTTTTATCGTGATGCTGGTGATCAGTATTCTGCTGTTCGGTGCGCTGAAGCAGCCGCTGGTGATTTGGTTAATTGTCCCGATGTCTATCTGTGGCGTGACCGCCGGTTTATTGGCAACGGGTCTGCCCTTTGGTTTTACGGCGTTGCTCGGTTTCCTTAGCTTATCAGGTATGCTGATGAAGAACGCCATCGTACTGGTAGACGAAATTGACCTGCAAATTCAGCAAAACAGCGATAAGGTTCAGGCGATAGTCCAGGCTAGCGTTAGCCGGATCCGGCCGGTATTACTGGCAGCCTTGACCACGATTCTGGGGATGTTGCCGCTGATTTGGGATGCGTTTTTCAATAGTATGGCAGTAACGATAATGGCCGGCCTAGCCTTTGCCACGGTATTAACCCTGGTCGCGGTGCCGGTACTGTATGCCATGCTGTTTCGGATAAAACCGGCCTGAGCTGGTTAAAACAGGGCCGGTTTTGCCGGCCCGGTGGCTACTTGGCGCAGCGAATACAAAGCTCAGTAAAGGGGATAGCGGTAAGACGTGCCAATTTAATGGCCTCGCCACACTGGGCACATTTATCGTAAGTGCCGTGTTCCATTCGGCCAAGCGCTCTGTTGATTTGTGCCAGTTCTTGCCGATCTTTTTGTTCTATGGCGCTTAATACTTCATCATTCTCACGTTCGGTTGCCTGTTCGGCAAAGTCGGCACTGCGACCTTGCGCAAAGTCGCGCTCAATGGCAGCGACCTGGCGCTCCAATTCTAATTTTCGGGCTAGCAGGCGACTTTTAAATTCCTGAAATGGCATTTGCGGCTCCTGTTTGCTGTTCTACCAACTTAAACTGTAGCAGAGCCGTTACAAGCTGCTGTTGATCTGGCGCACAAAAAATGTGCAGCGCATGCGGTTAGTCCGACTGTTCAGCTTGCTGCCGCCATAAACTGGCATAGCGGCCATTGGCGGCAAGCAGTTGCAGGTGACTCCCTTGTTCGACTAACTGTCCCTGCTGCAACACCAGGATCTGGTCGGCGTCGGTAATGGTAGATAAGCGGTGCGCAATCACCAGGCTGGTATGCTGCTGTGCCACCTCGCGCATCGCCTTGAGAATCGCCTGCTCCGAGGCCGAATCTAAAGACGATGTGGCTTCATCAAACACTAAAATGGGTGAGCCTTTCAGCATGGCGCGGGCGATGGCTATCCGCTGTTTTTCGCCACCTGAAACTTTTAAACCGCGCTCGCCTACCTGGGTTTGGTCGCCCTGCGGCAAGCTGTTAATAAAATCCTGCAGGTGCGCCATAGCGATAGCCTGGTCCACTTCGGCGGCGCTGGCGTCGGGTTTGGCATAGGCAATATTATCGCGAATACTGGTATTAAACAGCACCGTATCCTGCGGCACTATGGCAATAGCGCGACGTAGTGATTCCAGGCTGACTTTACGGATATCCTGACCATCGATCAGGATCCGTCCGGCCTCTAGCTCATAAAAGCGATACAGTAGGCGGGCAATGGTGCTTTTGCCCGCGCCTGAGGCACCGACAATCGCCACTTTACTGCCGCTAGGCACATGAAAACTCAGATCCTGTAATATTGGCCGCTCTGTTTGATAGCGGAAACTGACGTTCTCAAAACGAATATCGGCCCCATTAAGTTGTAGTGGTTGCGCATCTGTTGCATCAATAATGGCCGGTTTTCGGGTCAATAGCCCGAGCATATTTTCCAGATCGGTCAGGGCGCGGCGAATTTCCCGATAGACAAAGCCAAGAAAGTTCAGCGGTAAAAACAGTTGGATCAAGTAGGCGTTTAGCATCACCAATTCGCCAAGACTCAGTTGCTGATTCACCACATCGCGTGCTGCCAGATACATCAAAGCGGTTACGGCCAACGCAATGAGCAGCGCCTGACCTGAGTTTAACACCAATAAACTGAGTCTATTCTTTAGCCGCGCCTGCTCCCAGCTGGCTAGAAAGCCATCGTAAATTTTCGCTTCATGCTGTTCATTATTAAAGTATTTAACTGTCTCATAGTTCAGCAGACTGTCGATGGCGCGGCTGTTGGTGGTGTTATCAGCCTGATTAGCTTCACGGATAAATTTATTACGCCACTCCGTGACATAGATCGTGAAAAAGATGTAGAGAGCAACCGCGACCACAGTAATCAGCGCATAAACAGGGGAGAACAGCACGCTGAAGATCACGGCCACGGCCAGAATTTCCAGCAGCGTCGGCACAATATTGAACATTAAAAACCGCATCAGAAAGCTGAGGCCGTTAGTGCCACGCTCAATATCGCGGCTGATACCGCCGGTTTGCCGGTCGAGATGAAAACTCAGTTCCAGCTGATGCAGATGTTGAAATACCTTTAAGCCAAGTTGACGCATCGCATGTTCGGTCACCCGGCCAAAGAGTGCATCGCGCAGTTCGCCTAAAAATACCGTCAGAAAACGCAGGCTGCCGTACAGCAGGATCAAGGCCACGGGCAACACCAGCAAAGCCTGGCGACCGGAATCCAACGAATCTACAATCTCTTTTAATGCGAAGGGCACTAGCAAGGTCGCAGCCTTGGCGCCGATCAAACAGAGCAGTGCCAGCAGGACCCTGACTTTAAACTGCATTAAATAAGGCCAGAGCGTTTTTACGCTCTGGCTAAGTGGCATCGCATAGCTGCGTTTTTGTGGTTCAGGCTGTTTGGCTGCGCTGCGCATGCCACGCATAGTTCACTCGTTCGGCTGGCTTACTGATAGGTGCAAAGGTAAGCGGTATCACGGGCGACTTGCAACTGAAACTTGCTATTAGCAGGCACCTGAAAGGCCTGGCCGCGCGAATAGGTTTGCCAGCTGTCACTACCCGGCAGCTTTACGGTTAACTCGCCGCTGATTACCGTCATCACTTCGTGCTGGCTGGTGCCAAACTCATAATTCCCCGGTGCCATCACGCCAACGGTGGCAGGCAGTTGCTCGCCCTGAAAGGCGATAGACGCCACCTTACCATCAAAATACTGGTTGACTTTAAACATCTCGTTCTCCTCAAGTTATCTGCTGTCAGTAAAACCTAAAACTTGATATTTGACCAGCTTTATTTAGACGTTTAGAAGTCTTTATTGCTTGTTCGTAAAAAAAGGCCGGTTGCGATAACCGGCCTTTTAATTTTTCTGACTTGGCTGTTATTAAGCCGCCTTTGATTTTTTCTCGGCGGCATTTAGCGCCTCTGCGCCATTAGCCTGCTGTTTTAATGATTTATCCGCAGCCAGATACTCTGGCTCAAAATCATCAACATTAATCACAAATAAACGGCTTTCTTCAGCTGTGCGCAGTATTTGGGCTTCCTGTTGGTTAATCACGCCCAGCTTCAGACCTTCATCCGCCACTTCATGCAGGCGGAAGAACGGCAGGCGTTTGCCCGAGGCTTTGCTGACTTTATCGAACAGAGGCTCAGCGGCCAACACATCCAGCAGCGCCTGCTCAACACGGCCTAACTGATTAAGTGGTTCAACTTTCAGATACAGGTGTTTACCTAAGCGGTTACGCGCTTCGCATGGTGTCATCATAATGCGTGATACCTGATGATCCAGTTGGTCGGACGGTTTGCGCAGGGTACGGCCAAACGGGAACACAATACGCTTTAACACGACACCGACAACGCGGTTCGGGAAGTTATCGAACAGCTCTGTTAACGCCAGCTGCGCACGGAACAGGTTATCTTCACAGGCCCACTGCACCAGCGGTAAATCCTGCACCTGCCGGCCTTCGTCCTGATAACGTTTTAACACGGACGAAGTGATATACAGCATACTCAGAATATCACCCAGGCGCGCTGAAATCCGTTCACGACGTTTTAAATCACCACCCAGGGTGCCCATGGCCACATCAGACATCAGTGCCAGTGCTGCGCTAAAGCGGTTCATTTGCTTGTAGTAGCGGGCGGTATCATCGTTGTAAGGGGCGTGACTGAAGGCGCCGCCGGTTAACGATAACCAGAAGGTGCGGAAGAAATTACTGATTGCAAAGCCGATATGGCCAAACAGTGCCTTGTCAAAAGCCGTGACCGCTGCGCCTTCGTCCGTCAGTTGGGCTGCCTGCAATTCAGCCAGTACAAAAGGATGGCAACGGATCGCGCCCTGACCGTAAATAATCATATTGCGGGTTAAAATATTCGCGCCTTCTACAGTAATCGCGACCGGTGCGCCCTGATAACCACGGGCCAGGTAGTTGTTCGGACCCATACAGATCCCCTTACCACCATGCACGTCCATCGCGTCAATAATCGCCTGACGCATGCGTTCGGTCATATGGTATTTGGTAATGGCTGAGATCACAGACGGCTTTTCGCCCAGGTCAATTGAACTCACTGACATTGCTGTTGACGCGTCGGCCATGTAGGCATAACCGCCAATCCGCGCCATCACTTCTTCTACGCCTTCCATCTTACCAACAGGTAATTTGAACTGACGACGAATACGGGCATAGGCACCGGTCGCCAGCGCCACAGCCTTGATACCACCAGTACTGTTCGATGGCAGCGTAATAGCCCGGCCCACTGATAAACATTCCACCAGCATCCGCCAGCCCTGGCCAGCCATCTTCGGACCACCGATAATATAATCCAGTGGCACAAAGACCTCAGTACCCTGCGTTGGACCATTCTGGAATGGTACATTCAGCGGGAAGTGACGGCGGCCAATTTTGACACCTGGGGTATTAGCAGGGATCAGCGCACAGGTAATGCCCAGATCTTCTTTATCGCCCAGCAGTTTGTCCGGATCTTGCAGTTTGAAAGCCAGGCCCAGTACAGTGGCGATCGGCGCCAGTGTGATATAGCGCTTATTCCAGGTCAGGCGCATGCCGAGGATTTCCTCACCATTCCACTGACCTTTACAGACCACACCAAAATCCGGAATAGCACCGGCGTCTGAGCCGGCTTCCGGGCTGGTCAGGGCGAAGCAAGGCACATCGATACCCTTCGCCAGACGCGGTAAATAATAAGCTTTTTGTTCATCCGTACCATAATGCTGCAACAGTTCGCCCGGGCCTAAGGAGTTAGGTACGCCGACGATACTGGATAACATCATGCTCTTACTGGTCAGCTTTTGCAGCACGCAAGACTGGGCAAAGGCAGAGAATTCCAGACCACCGTATTCTTTCTTGATGATCATGGCAAAGAAGCCTTTGTCTTTCAGGTACTGATAGACTTCTGGTGCCAGATCGGCCCGCTCATGGGTGGCATGCCAGTCATCAAACATGGCCAGCACTTCTTCTACCGGGCCGTCTAAAAACGCCTGCTCTTCAGCGCTTAAGCGTGGTTGCGGGAAGTTATGCATTTTTTGCCAATCCGGATTGCCGCGGAACAGATCCCCTTCCCACCAGGTCGTACCGGCATCAATAGCTTCTTTTTCGGTGCTGGACATTTCCGGCATAATTTTGCGGTACAGCTTTAACAGCGGCTTAGTCAGATGCTGCTGGCGTACCGAGGCGATATTCAGCGGCAGCGCGATAACTAAAAATACCAACCAGGCAAAAAAGCCGGCCACACCACTAAAGGTACCTACTAACAGAATAGCGCCAAGTACCGCGGTAAATAATGTCAGGCTGGCGCGGTGATAGGCGAGTACGCCTGTCGCTACCAGCAATGCCATACAAAACAGAAACACACTCATTGTAAACTCCTGTGATAAGAGGTCTGACCACTAAAGTCTTAGCTTAGAATGCTTTGCGCCAAGTTGCAAGCACTTCGTGCCGCAGCGCACTAGCTATAACTGTCAACAAAAGTTGCAGACACTGTTTGTACGTTCTAGCATAGCAACCAGACTGTTGTTTTGCCGGAATGGGAGTGTGGCACTTGTGTGAATTACTGGGGATGTCAGCCAATGTGCCAACCGATATTTGTTTTAGCTTTAAAGGACTAAAAGAGCGCGGTGGCAGAACTGGCCCGCATAAAGACGGCTGGGGCGTGGCGTTTTACGAGGGGAAGGGCGTTTGTACCTTTAAGGATGCTTTACCGAGCTATCAGTCGGAAATTGCCCGCCTGGTTTCCGATTATCCGATTAAAAGTATGGCCGTGGTAGCCCATGTGCGGCAGGCTAACAGTGGCCGGGTGGGGCTGGAGAATACCCATCCTTTTACCCGCGAGCTATGGGGCCGTTACTGGACCTATGCTCACAATGGTCAGTTAAAAGATTTCCGCCAGTTAGCGGTTGAGCGCTTTCAGCCTGTCGGAACCACAGACAGTGAGCGCGCCTTTTGTTACTTATTAAGTGAGTTAGTAAAACGTTATCCCGGCCAAAGCCCGGGACCTAAAGCGGCAATGCGCTTTATCGCCGGATTATTACCCAAGCTGCAACAATTGGGGGTATTTAATATGCTGCTGAGTGACGGTGAGTACGTGCTGGCATTTTGTACTACCAAGTTGCACTGGATCACCCGACGCGCGCCCTTTGGTGTGGCACGGCTGTCGGATGTGGATGTCGATATTGATTTTAGCCGGGAAACCACCCCCAAGGATGTGGTCACCATCATTGCCACTGAGCCACTGACCAATAACGAGCAGTGGCATAAGATGCGGCCAGGCGAGGCGCAGTTATTCCGTTTCGGTGAGCCGCTCGTGCTCCGAGCGCTGTAACCACTCTAATTTATGCAGCTGGACATCGAACTGTTCCACGTTGTCTTCACCGCGCCACAGTCGCACTAACATATAGTCCAGCTCAGGCGCGACCCAGGCCAACACTTGTTTCTCGCTGTTCTCTTCCACTCTGGCAATACGGATTGCCCGCACATTGCCGTAGGGCAGCGCCAGCGGTTCTTCCAGTTCTACCCGGTAGTGGTAGGTACGGCTATTGCCATCACGATTGAGTACGTCATAGCTGAATTCGGTTTTACCCGCTTTCAAATCATTAATCAACTGCTGATGATAGCTGAGCGGATCCAGCCAGTTATCCTGCCACGGTATGGCTTTTACGGCTGCTTTCTTACCGGTAAGTACCTGTTGCTGTTGCCAGTCTAAACGCCATTCATAATGGCGGTTACTGCCGGTACCACTGCGTTTCATCAGGTAATGTAGCGGTCGGATCTGCGCATCCTGCACGATAAAGGTTGAGGTTTCACTGCGTTTATCACTAAATACCAGCCAGCTAATATCGCTGCTGTAACCCATTTCATAGTGGTCTGCTTGCTGGTGTAGATAGCGTTTGGCTTTACCATGATTTTTACCGCCACGGTAAATCAGATATTCGGCATTAAAAGTACTAAAAGCAGGGCTTTCTATTGTAGATTCTGCAACTGCAGTGCTTGAAACTGCAGTGCTGATTAGAAAGGTGGTAAACAAAACGGCTGCGTTACGGCGCCACCTCGACATCATCCTCATCCTGGGCATAACCTTGTGCTGGAAGTAAGTTACCGTCTAACCATGCCTCATTTACCTTTTGATGTAAACGGCCCTGACAGAACCAACGCACCACCAACGGATAAATTTGGTGTTCTTGTGCATGCACCCGCTCTGCCACGACTGAAGCATCGTCGCCTGGGAAAATTGGCACCTTGGCTTGCAAAATTACCGGCCCGCCATCCAGCTGTTCAGTGACAAAGTGCACACTGCAGCCATGTTCGGTATCACCGGCGTCAATCGCCCGCTGATGCGTCGCCAATCCCTGATACTTAGGTAACAAAGAAGGGTGAATGTTCAATAATTTACCGGAAAAATGTTGCACAAACTCTGCGGTGAGAATGCGCATAAAACCGGCCAGCACAATTAAATCGGGTTTAAATTGCTCAATCGCCGCAATCAGCGCCTGATCATAATCTTCCCGACTGTCGAAGCCTTTGTGGCTGAGGACCGCAGTCGCGACACCTGCGGCTTCAGCCCGTTTTAAGCCATAGGCATTGGCTTTATTCGAGATCACCCCGGTAATCTTACCGGGGATAAAACCCGCAGCACAGCTATCCAGCAGGGCCTGTAAATTGCTGCCACTGCCTGAGATCAGCACGACGATAGATTTCATGCTGCCTTCTTACTCGTTGATAATAACCAGTTGCTCGCCGGTCGCAGCGGCCTGAATTTCACCCAGATGCCAAGCGGTTTCGCCAGCGTGTTGCAGCTTCGACAGCGCCTGATCTAACTCAGCGGCAGGGACCACCACGATCATACCGACACCACAGTTAAAGGTACGGTACATTTCATGGCGGCTGATATTACCCTGTTGCTGTAACCAGTCAAAAATTGCCGGCCACTGCCAGCTTTTGCCATTAATCACCGCTTTGGTATCAGCCGGTAGTACCCGTGGAATATTTTCCCAGAAACCACCGCCGGTGATATGACACAGCGCATGTACCGGTGTGGTTTTAAACAGTGCCAGCAGGTTTTTCACATAGATACGGGTCGGTTCCAGTAGGTGGTCGGCAATCGACTTACCGTCCAGTAAGGTCTCAGGAGATTGACCTGACACTTCCAGTACCTTGCGGATCAGTGAAAAACCATTGGAGTGTGGACCAGAAGAGGCCAGAGCAATCAACTGGTCACCGGGTTGGACTTTGGAGCCATCGATAATATCGGCTTTTTCCACCACACCAACGCAGAAACCGGCGATATCGTAATCATCACCATGATACATGCCTGGCATTTCAGCGGTTTCACCGCCAACCAAGGCGCAACCCGACTGCACACAGCCTTCCGCAATACCGGCAACGACCCGCGACGCCGTATCGACATCTAATTTACCGGTAGCGTAATAATCGAGGAAAAACAGCGGTTCTGCACCCTGTACTACCAGATCGTTCACACACATCGCAACCAAATCGATACCCACACCATCATGGCGCTTTAAATCCATCGCTAAGCGCAATTTGGTGCCGACACCGTCAGTACCTGACACCAGTACCGGCTCTTTATAACCGGCAGGGATTTGGCATAGCGCGCCAAAACCACCAAGGCCACCGATGACTTCCGGACGGGTGGTGCGCTTTACCGCGCCTTTGATCCGATCAACCAGCGCATTACCTGCGTCTATGTCTACTCCGGCGTCTTTATAGCTTAAAGATGTTTTCTGCTCGCTCACGGCTTTCCTCGAATGGCTTGGGGGTTGGCTAAAGAGGGCACCATTTTACCTTTTTAACGGCGCCGACAAAAGCCTTACTGTGTGGCATTCTCACGTGCCTGGCGCAGGTAATCTTGCAGGCTGATGCTGTTATCATTAACAATCTTGTGGTAACACACTGATGCAAATGGAAATTCTTTATCGGCAAAGCCTACTGCCAGGTAAGGGGCGCTTTGATCTTGCGTATTATTTTGCCACTGGCCACCGACGTGTTGGATAAAAACTTCCCCAACATAGGCACCAATAATATTACACAGCGTAAAAAGCATTTCACTGGAGTGCGGTTTTGCCTGTTGATCCTGATACAACTTGGCCAGCAACGTATCAACCTGATGCAGACTTTCCACACTGCCATCCAGCGTTAATTGATATTGCTCAGCCGCAAAGTTGACGGCATCGGCTGCCGATTGTTGCATCAGGGTATGTAGTTCCTGCGCTTGCATAAAAGGTCCTTGTTATTTTTGATGTGCGGCCAGTAGCAACTGCCGTAATTGCCGGCTACCCGGCCCCAGAGTTTCTTCTTGTGGTGCCAGCAAACTCATTGGCACCAGGCGTTCAGTACTTTGTTTTAGCGGTAAACGGCACAGTTGACCTGTTTCCAACTGTGGATTCACCACAAAGTCGGGTAACCAGCAAAATCCTAAGCCAAGCTGTAAGATATCGACTGCCTCGTGAAAATTATTCACGGTCCAGCGTTGTTCCGCTTTTAGCCAGCCCATATGCTCCTGCGGCTTGACGGCGGTATCGCGGATCACAATTTGCAGCTGTTGGCTTAGCTCATTTTGATCCAGGCTGTCTATACTGGCGAGCGGATGCTGGCAACCGACCACCGGAATAAAGCGGGTCACATACAGCGGTTCACTTAAATAGCCTTTGGGTACTACGCCGGTAATCACCAGATCCGCTTTTTTCTGGGTAATAATCTCGCTGGTGCCAGTGAGTACCGTATCAATAATTTGCACCCGGCTGCCACGACTAATTGGGTAAAAGGCCTGCAGCGCCTGGTATAAAAAGGGTTTCGGATAGGCCAGTTCAGTAGCGATACGAATTTCTGGCTCCCAGCCTTTATCAAGGTTATCGGCTAACAGCTCTAAATCTTCAATTTGCTGGGTCAGAATGCGTGAGCGGCGCAGCATGACCTCGCCCGCTGGGGTAAGCTGTGCTTTGCGGCCAATCACTTCCAATAGCTCGACTCCCAGTTGTGATTGCAACTTAGCGACGGCATGGTTTAACGACGACTGGCTTTTATTTAGCAGATCCGCCGCCTGGGCATAACCGCCGGCATCGACCACAGCCTGTAAAATTCGCCATTGTTCCAGCGTTGACTTGGGACGGTAGGGCATAGTGCTGGTGCGCTCCTGCTGCAGCTATGCCGGCGTTAAACGCCGGCAATCACAACGGCACGTATCGGTGCCGGATAACCTTCAATGGTCTTACTATGATCATTCGGATCGAGAAAATCAATCAGACTTTCATTTTCCATCCAGGCCGTGGCGCGCTGTTCCTCCAGGCTGGTGGTATTTAAATCAACCACCCGTGCATCTTTAAAGCCAAGCCGGGTTAACCAATGGCATAAGGCGGCGGTACTGGGAATAAACCAGACATTACGCATCTTGGCATAGCGCTCACCCGGCACTAACACCGTCTGCTCGTCGCCTTCGACGACTAAGGTTTCCAACACCAGCTCGCCGCCCGGCCGCAGTTGTTGTTTTAATTGCTGTAAAAAATCCAGCGGTGAGCGGCGATGGTATAACACCCCCATTGAAAACACCGTATCGAACTGCTTTAAGGCGGGCATCTCGTCGATTCCAATCGGGATTAAATTCACCGCCGGATCCGGATTAAAGTGTTTAATGGCTTGAAACTGCGCATAAAACAGTTGCGACGGGTCGATACCGACTACAAAACGGGCGCCGGCACCGCGCATCCGCCATAAGTGATAGCCGCTGCCACAGCCGACATCGAGCACAGTGCGGTTAGTTAAATTACGGATATGCGGCAATACGCGCTGCCATTTCCAATCCGAGCGCCACTCGGTATCTATCTCTATACCATGAATAGAGAAGGGGCCTTTGCGCCAGGGCTTTAATTGTTGTAATAAATAGCGAATGCGTTCGGCTTCGCCGGCGCTGATATCAGCGGCGGTACCGAATTTCACCTCCTGCTGTAGCTCAACGACCGAGGGCCTGGTTACGGGCAAATGCTGCAACACCTTTTGCCAGCTGGCAAAGTCACCATGTAGCGCTTCTTTGCGCCAGTTGGCCAGTTGGGCCGGTAAGGTTTCCAGCCAGGCGCTTAACTGGTTTTGCGCTAAGGCGGCATAAAAGGGAGAAAAATCCAGCATGCTTAATCCTTAATCGCCAGCATCGAGCAGAAATTAAAACACTGAAACCACAGTGTTTGCGTGTTAAAACCTGCTTGCTGCAGTCTGCTGCGGTGGGTTTGCAGGCTATCCGGGCGCATCACATTTTCCAGTGCGGTACGCTTTTGGCTGATTTCCAGCTCGCTGTAGCCATTGGCGCGTTTAAAGTCGTGGTGCAAGTCAATCAGCAATTCATTGGTCAGGCTATCGTCGTTAATAAATTTCTCGGACAAGAGCAGCAGGCCCCCTGGCTTTAGGCCCTGATAAATTTTATTAATCAGCGCACTACGATCCTCAGGCGCTAAAAACTGCAGTGTAAAGTTCACCACGACCACGGCGGCATGTTCAATCGCCACATCACGGATATCGGCCAGCAGGATCTCCACCGGCACCTCAGAGCGAAATGCCTGTAAGTGCAGCTGACAACGCTCGACCATGGCTGCACTGTTATCGACACCAATGATCCTGCTATTAGCGGCACTAATATTGCGGCGCATCGCTAGCGTACCGGCGCCCAGTGAGCAACCGAGATCATAATAATGACTGTCCGGCTGTTGAAAGCGGGCGGTAAGCTTACCAATGGTCTGAATAATAGTCTGATAGCCGGGTACCGAGCGCTGAATCATATCCGGGAATACTTCGGCCACGGCCGCGTCAAAGCGAAAATCGGCAATATGGGCCAGCGGATCGGCATATACCTGATCTTTTTGCATCTTAATTTCTCAATAAGGGCACGATATGGGCAGCATTTTAACGCAAAGGCGGGTACTTTTCTGCAGTTAATCGCTGCCCAAGATGGTTAGCAACACGCATTAACTGCTTTTCCAAAGCGGGCAGTGACATTAAAGCGCATTTCGCTATAATTAGCGCCCATTAAATAGATACACTATCAATTTCGACAGCCGCGCAGACAAAAACCGTGGTTGTCGCCAGATGACAGGTGTAGCACTTCAGCTTGAATGAAAGGAAAGGTTAATGCGTAGCCATTATTGCGGTAAGTTAACGGCAACAGAAGTTGGGCAAGACGTCACCTTAAGTGGTTGGGTCAACCGGCGGCGGGATCTGGGCGGTCTGATTTTTATTGACTTGCGTGACCGTGAAGGTCTGGTGCAGGTCGTTTGTGACCCGGATTTAAAAGATTTGTTCGATGTTGCCTATACCGTGCGTAATGAATACTGCATTCAGATAAAAGGCCAGGTGCGGGCGCGCCCGGCCTCGCAGGTAAACCAGGAGATGGCCACCGGTGCGGTAGAAGTTTATGCCAGTGAGCTGACTATTCTGAATAAAGCCGCGCCGCTGCCGCTGGACTTTAACCACGAAAACAGTGAAGAGCAGCGCCTGAAATACCGCTACCTGGATTTACGCCGGCCGCTGATGAGCGACCGGCTGAAATTCCGCGCCAAGGTCACCAGCTTTGTGCGCAATTTTATGGACAGCCAGGGCTTTTTAGATGTCGAAACGCCGATCCTGACCAAGGCCACGCCAGAGGGCGCGCGCGATTATCTGGTACCCAGCCGCACGCACAAAGGCCAGTTCTTTGCGTTGCCACAATCACCACAGCTGTTTAAGCAACTGTTGATGATGTCAGGTCTGGATCGCTACTACCAGATCGTGAAATGCTTCCGTGATGAAGACTTACGCGCCGATCGCCAGCCGGAATTTACCCAGATCGATATCGAAACCTCCTTTATGACGGCGCCGGAAGTGATGGCGGTGACAGAGCAGATGGTACGTGAGATGTTCCAGAGCCTGCTGAATGTCGATTTAGGCGATTTCCCACGGATGCCGTATTGGGAAGCGATGCGCTTATACGGTTCCGACAAGCCGGATTTACGCAACCCGATGCAGTTTGTCGATGTGGCTGACTTATTAAAAGACGTTGAATTTAAAGTCTTCTCTGGCCCGGCCAATGATGCAAAAGGCCGCGTTGTGGCATTGAAAGTGCCAGGCGCTGCCGAGAAAATCTCCCGCAAAGATATCGATAACTACACCAGCTTTGTTGGCATCTATGGCGCCAAGGGGTTAGCCTGGTTGAAAGTTAACGATCTGGCAGCAGGCGCTGAAGGTATCCAGTCACCGGTAGCTAAGTTCTTAAGCGCAGAGATCATTACCGAAATTCTGGCCCGCACCGGCGCTCAAAATGGCGATTTAATTTTCTTTGGTGCCGATAGTTACAAGGTTGTCTGCGAAGCCATGGGGGCACTGCGCTTAAAGCTGGGCGAAGACTTAAAACTGACGGTACCGGGTTGGAAACCGTTATGGGTGGTAGACTTCCCGATGTTTGAAGAAAACGATGATGGCAGCTACTCGGCAGTACACCATCCGTTTACCTCGCCACTGGACACGGCGCATTTCCTGAATACCCCGAATAACGAGCTCAAGCTTGGTGAGCTGTTATCCAATGCCTATGACATGGTATTAAACGGCACTGAATTAGGTGGTGGCTCAGTGCGGATCCACACCGCTGAAGTGCAGGCCAAGGTCTTTACCTTATTGGGCATTAGCGATGAAGAAGCGGCCGAGAAATTTGGTTTCCTGCTCGAAGCCTTAAAATACGGCGCGCCGCCGCATGCCGGTTTGGCCTTTGGCCTGGATCGCCTGGTGATGTTGATGACCGGCGCGACCTCAATCCGTGATGTGATGGCGTTCCCGAAAACCGCTACTGCAGCCTGTCCGCTCACGGACGCACCGGGTGCCGCTAATCCAGCCCAGCTAGCCGAACTGGGTATTCAGGTGGCGGTCAAAGCCTGAGTTTAAGCAGCGAAACAATCGCTAAGCTTGTGCAGTGGGCATTGCCCACTGCGTCTTTACCCCGCAGTTTTTACAAGCACAGGAGCACCGATGGCTGGACATAGTAAATGGGCCAATATGAAGCATCGTAAGGCCCGCCAGGATGCGAAGAAAAACAAAATCTGGACCAAGATGATCCGCGAGCTGACCACCGCAGCCCGCATCAGCCCCGATGTTGCCGCCAACCCACGCTTACGTTTGGCCGTCGACAAAGCCTTAAGTGAAAATATGACCCGCGATACCATTGAGCGCGCCATTAAACGCGGCGCCGGTATGCAGGACGGTGAGCAATACGAAGAGCTGGTCTATGAAGGCTATGGGCCGGGCGGTGTCGCGGTGATCGTTGAAACCATGACCGACAATAATAAGCGCACTGTGGCGGATGTACGGCATGCCTTTAGCAAATACGGTGGTAACCTGGGTACCAGCGGTTCAGTCGCTTACATGTTTCAGCGCAAGGGCGTGTTGTTGTTTGCGCCGGGCATTGATGAAGACCAGCTGCTGGAATTAGCGTTGGATGCCGGTGCCGATGATGTCCAAAGCCATGATGATGGCAGTCAGGAAGTGCTGACCAGCCCGGACGCCTTCAGTGCCGTCAAAGATGCGTTAGCGGCGGCCGGTTTTACTGCCGAATCAGCAGAAATTACCTTGTTACCGGACACCCGCGCTGAGCTTGATGCCGATACCGCGGCCAGGTTTATTAAAATGCTCGACGCGCTGGAAGACTCTGACGATGTGCAAAACGTTTACCATAATGCCGACATTAGCGACGACATTATGGCAACTCTGGAGTAAGCTTGGCCATTATTCTGGGTATTGACCCCGGCAGCCGGCTGACCGGTTATGGCGTGATTAAGCAGCTTGGCGGTAACTTTAGTTATGTCGCCAGCGGCTGTATCCGTACCGGTACCGATGAGCTGCCAGAGCGGTTGATCCGCATTTTTAATGGCGTAAGTGAGATTATTGCCCAAACTCAGCCCACTGTGTTTGCGATTGAGCAGGTCTTTATGGCGCGTAATGCTGACTCGGCGTTAAAGCTGGGGCAGGCACGGGGGGCGGCCATCGTCGCTGCCTGCCATGCCGGGTTGTCGGTGTTTGAGTATTCTGCCCGCCAGGTGAAACAAGCCGTGGTTGGCACGGGCGCGGCCGATAAAGCGCAGGTACAGCATATGGTGCGCTATCTGTTAAAGCTGCCGGCCAACCCGCAAGCCGACGCCGCCGATGCACTGGCAGTAGCGCTGTGCCATGGCCATACCCAGCAAAGTCTGGTCAGTCTGGCCGGGCAGGCTAGTAAAACGGTACGCGGTCGTTTACGTAAATAAGGAAAGCTGATGATTGGTCGTTTACAAGGCACTATTCTGGAAAAACAACCCCCGGACCTGCTTATTGATGTCGGTGGTGTGGGTTATGAAGTGCAGCTGCCACTGACCAGCTTTTATGAATTACCGGAAGTGGGCAAAACCGCTATCCTCTATACCCACTTTGTGGTGCGTGAAGATGCACAGCTGCTCTATGGTTTTAGCAATCCGACCGAGCGCAGTTTATTTCGCCAGTTGATTAAAGCCAATGGCGTCGGCCCCAAGCTGGCGCTGACTATTTTATCCGGCATGACCGCGCAACATTTTGTGCGTTGTGTGCAGTTTGACGATATCAGCACCTTAATTAAGCTACCCGGGGTCGGTAAAAAAACGGCCGAGCGGCTGGTAATTGAAATGCGCGATCGCTTAAAGGATTGGGGTGTGACACCTCAAACACCGGTAACCGATAAACTACTGCTCAGTGATGATGAAGCCATTTTCGCGCCACCAGCCACCGCTGAGCAGGATGCGATTGGCGCTTTGCTGGCCTTGGGGTATAGTCAGGCACAGGCCGCGAAAGCGGTAAAACAGTATTTGACGCCGGGGATTAGCAGCGAGCAGCTAATCAAGGCAGCCTTAAAGAGTATGATTTAAGCCATGATTGAAGCCGATCGCCTGCTGCAGCCGGGAATATTAAAAGAAGAAGAAGTGATTGACCGTGCGATACGGCCAAAAAGTCTGGCAGATTATACCGGTCAGCAGCATGTGCGCGAACAAATGGCGATCTTTATCGAAGCTGCCCGCGGCCGGGGCGATCCACTGGATCACTTACTGATTTTCGGCCCGCCGGGTCTGGGTAAAACCACGCTGGCGATGATTGTCGCTAACGAAATGGGTGTCAATATTAAAACTACCTCTGGCCCGGTGCTGGAAAAAGCCGGAGATCTCGCCGCGTTGCTAACCAATCTGGAGCAGAATGATGTGCTCTTTATTGATGAGATCCATCGCTTAAGCCCAGTAGTAGAGGAAATCCTGTATCCGGCGATGGAAGACTATCAGCTGGATATTATGATTGGCGAAGGGCCTGCTGCCCGCTCGATCAAGCTCGATCTGCCCCCTTTTACGCTGGTGGGTGCCACCACTCGTGCCGGTGCCTTAACCTCACCCCTGCGCGACCGCTTTGGCATAGTGCAGCGGCTGGAATTCTATAAGGTCGAGGAACTGAGCCAGATTATTCAGCGCTCGGCCCATTATCTGAATATGCAGCTGGACGTGGCAGGGGCGACCGAAATTGCCCGCCGCTCCCGCGGAACACCGCGTATTGCGAACCGGCTACTGCGCCGGGTGCGCGATTATGCGCAGGTAAAATCCAATGGTATCGTGTCTATCGAGGTTGCCTCAGCCGCGTTAAAAATGGTGGATGTTGATGCCGAGGGCTTTGATTATATGGACCGTAAGCTGTTAACGGCGATTATTGACAGCTTTATGGGCGGGCCGGTCGGGCTGGATAACCTGGCAGCCGCCATCGGGGAAGAGAAAGAAACCATTGAGGATGTGATAGAGCCCTTTTTAATTCAGCAGGGTTTTATTCAGCGTACACCGCGTGGCCGTATCGCCACAGCAAGAGCTTATCGTCATCTGGGCTTTGATTTGCCTGAATCGAAATAAGTCGAGTTAAAAAAAAAGCCCGCTCAATGAGCGGGCAAGCAACAAGTTGAAGGAGTGCTTCAATAAATCCAGGGAACATGTTTGGAGCAAACAACAAAACCTCTCTCACAAAGTCTCATTGTTAAGTGAACTGTCTAAACAACCAAAACTCGCTACCAACTTTCTGATTGTCTTTGCGCTAGCTCAGAACACCTGCGTATCTTAAAGATTTGGAGCAATTACTTCAAACGAGAAAAACTGGCGCTTTGTTATAAGAAAAACTAATGCAATATCACAAATAAAGGTGTTGAGTGTTCTCGCTGTGATAATAAAACAGCCTTTTAGTTGCAATGTTCATCTGGGGTTCAGCTAAAGGACAGAAGATAGACGCCAGATTACTTTTTTGCAGTGAAAGGTATCTGCTGTCCCTGAAATATTGACGGTACAACGGAACTTCAGCCTGGCTATCGGGTCAATGGCTGCAAGCCCTGAAATTTTGTAAAAAAACAAGTGGTCGAAGTAAAAAAATATAGTTACCAAAACGGCAGTTGGCTGATTGAGTTCCGTTGCAGGCTTAATTATCATACAGGCGCGAAATTACATGGATCCAGACGCAGTAAAACCACCTCATCACCACAGTGCGGTTTATCAAGACAAAACGCACTTCGGTAAGTTTGGTGCTTCAAACTAACCACCTGAATTATATGGATAAAACGCGCAGCTAATGGCTGGGTGCATAGAAGGGCGGATGGCAGTTTGATGGTGTAAAATCTGGCAGATGGAAACAGTGGCGCAAATTTTGTGTTTGTATAACGCTGAACATAGGTTCGCAGGCCGGTAAAAGGTTGACGCTGTACAAGCAAATCAGTACCTTAACGAGGTCTGATAAGATTTTTAAACAATATAGTTACAGAGGTACTAACGCGTGGCAGGTGAAATTTCGATTCTGCATTTATTACTCGATGCCAGTATTGTGGTGCAGGCAGTGATGTTGATCCTGGTTGGTATGTCTGTAACCTCCTGGGCGATGATTTTCAAACGCAAAAAAGTATTAAAAGAAGCCCTGCAAGACGCCCGTAAGTTTGAAGACCGGTTTTGGTCTGGTATCGATTTGTCAAAGCTATACGCCGAAGTCAGTGCCCGCCAGCAAGTTGATGGCCTGGAGTCGCTGTTTAAAGCCGGCTTTAAGGAATTTGCCCGCCTGCACAAGAGCAGTCGCCAGGCGACCGCTGTGATGGATGGTACCCATCGGGCGATGCGCGTTGGTTTATCGCGTGAAGTCGAACGGTTGGAGCAAGACCTACCGTTTTTGGCGACCGTCGGCTCGATCAGCCCTTATATCGGCTTGTTTGGTACGGTATGGGGTATTATGAATTCGTTTATTGCGCTGGGTGCGGTGCAGCAAGCCACGTTAGCGATGGTCGCGCCTGGTATCGCAGAAGCCTTGATTGCAACAGCTATTGGCTTATTTGCCGCTATTCCAGCCGTTATTGCCTATAACAAATTTTCACATCAGGTCGAACAGCTGGAAAGCAGCTATGTGAATTTCGTCGAAGAGTTTGCCAATATTCTGCATCGACAGGTTAGCAGCGGAGAAGCCGCCTGATGTATACCCGTAAAAAACGTCGTCCGGTCGCCGAAATTAACGTCGTGCCTTACATCGACGTGATGCTGGTGTTGCTGGTGATTTTTATGATTACGACGCCAATTATTACTCAGGGCGTCAAGGTTGAGTTGCCGAAGTCTGCAGCTGAGCCGATTGAACAGATGAAAGATGGCAAAACACCGCTGGTTGCCACGGTAGATGAAGCCGGTTTGTATTATTTTGAAAAAGACGGTAACCAACAGGGGCCTTTTACCGCGTCGCAGTTACAGGTCGAAGTGGCCAGTTGGTTAAGTATTGAGCCTGGCACTCAGGTTATCGTGAAGGGCGATGGTCGTGTTGATTACAATTCTGTGATCCGCCTGATCAATGTATTAAAGCAAGCCGGAGCACCCTCTGTCGGGTTGATGACTGATAATGAAGTCTGAGTTAACCGAAAAGTGGTGGCAAACGGCTTGGGCAAAGTCGGCCTGGGTACATTTGGGCATAGTGCTGGGGTTAACCATCAGCAGCCTGAGCTTTTGGCCTAAGCCAACGCAAATAACGCTGTCTGGTGAAGCTGGCGCTGCCAGCAGTACGCCACCGCCGCCGGCACCGGTAGAGGCAGTGGCGATAGACAAAGATGTGTTAGAGCAGCGGGTTGCTGAGATCAAAAAGCAGCAGGATGATGCTCGTAAAGCAGAAGAGCAAAGGATCCGCGATTTAGAGCGTCGGGCGCAGCAGGCTGAACGTTCCAGAGCACAGGAAGAAGCGCGCTTAAAGCGGGTAGCGGAAGAAAAGCGTAAAGCCGATGAGGCAGCTGCCGCATCGCGTAAAGCGGCAGCCGAAGCGAAAAAACAACAGGAAGCTGAAGCAGCTAAAGCCCGCACCGCTGAGCAGCAGCGCATTGCGCGTGAACAAGAGCGTAAAAAAGCTGAAGAAGCAGCGAAAGCCGCTGAAGCGAAACGCAAAGCTGAGCAGGAGGCATTAGCCAAAGCCCAGGCTGAACGCGAGCGTCAGGCGCGGGAGCAACGCGAACGTGCTGAGCAGGAAAGAATGTTACAAGAGCAAATGGCTGCGGAAGCCGATGCCCGTCGTCGGGCCAGAGCGCAACAAGCGGTAACAGAAGTACAACGTTACACGGCGATGATCAGTGATGCGATTACCCGTAATCTGATCAAAGATGAATCGACGATGCGCGGGCGTTCCTGCCGCTTGAATTTGCGTCTGGCGTCGAACGGCTTTGTAACCAGTGTTAGCGTGGTCAATGGCGATCGCGCAGTATGTGACGCCGCAGTGCGGGCGGTAAACCGGGCCGGAACCTTCCCTATGTCGCAGGATCCGGATGTGTATAATCAGTTAAAAGATATAAACTTAACGGTGGCACCTGAATTCTGATGATGACAAAGTTATTACGAAGCCTATTTTGCAGCGTTTTGCTGCTGGTCACAGTGCAGGCGCAAGCTTCACTGGAAATTATTATTACTGACGGTGTGGATTCAGCGCGGCCTATCGCCGTCCTGCCTTTTACCTTCCGGGGTACGACCTTACCGAAAGAAAATATCGCCGAAGTGGTTGCCGCAGACTTAATGCGCAGTGGCAAGTTCAGCCCGATCCCTTTTATTAAAATGCCGCAGCGGCCGTCAAAGTCCGCAGAAATAAATTTTTCAGCCTGGGCACGCGAAGGGGTTGAAGCCATTGTGATGGGTGAAATTACCGAGGTAGGGATTGACCGCTATTCGGTAAGTTTTGAATTGATTGACGTGCTTAAAGGTAATAGCGGTATCAGCACTCAGATGTTAAATGCTGGCCAGCTCGTCGGTAGCAGTCAGTTTATTCTGGATGCCCGTGAAACCACCATTAATGGCGGTCAATTCCGCCAGTATGCACATCGCATTAGCGATATCGTTTACGAGAAACTTACTGGTGAGCGCGGTGCGTTTCTAACCAAAATTGCCTATGTGCTGGTACGGCCGAACGCAGAATTTCCATACCAGTTAGTGGTTGCAGATTACGACGGTTATAACGAGCAGGTATTGCTGCGCTCGAAAGAGCCATTAATGTCACCAGATTGGTCACCGGATGGCACTAAGCTGGCTTATGTGACTTTTGAAAAGCGTCAGGCACAGATTTATATCCAGGATATCTATACTGGTCGGCGTACCATTTTGACCGCGTTCCCGGGTATTAACAGCTCGCCGCGCTGGTCGCCGGATGGCCGTAAGATGGCGATGGTATTATCAAAAGATGGTAACGCTGAAATTTACGTAATGGATATTGCCACCAAAGCCTTAACCCGAATCACCAGCCACCGTGCTATCGATACGGAGCCGAGTTGGTCACCAGACGGTCAGGAAATTGTATTTAGCTCTGAGCGCGGCGGTAATCCACAGTTATATACCGTTAATATAGCCACTGGTGATACCCGTCGTTTGACCTTTGAAGGTGAAATGAACCTGGCCGGTACTTTTTCGCCTGATGGTCAATCGGTTGTGATGGTAAATCGTACAAATGGGCGCTATCATTTAGCAAGATTGGATAGACAAAGCCGTTACCTGCAAGTGCTGACCGCGACGAACCTTGATGAGTCGCCCAGCGTTGCACCAAACGGCTCAATGATTATTTACAGTACTATGCATGGTCGTTCGCAGGTACTGGCACTGGTTTCTATGGATGGGCGTTTTAAAGCACGACTACCGGCGTCTGATGGACAAGTTAAATCGCCGGCCTGGTCACCTTTTTTATAAAACAAAAACTTGGTAAAACTTGGTAAATATAATCTAAGGACAACATTATGAACTTAAACAAAGTGTTAAAAGGTTTATTAGTTGCAGTTCCAGTATTAGCACTGGCAGCTTGTAGCTCTAAATCTTCTACTGGTGCTGGTGATGCTGATACTTCAGCCACTAACCAAACTGTACAGGTAGAGCGCGTTGATCCAGCAGTAACTGCTGCTGAGCAAATGCGTCAGAAAATGGAAGCGCTGCGTCGCGAGAACACCGTATACTTCGATTTCGACAAAGCGACTATCCGTCCTGAGTTCGCCGAAGTATTACAAGCTCACGGTGAATTCCTGCGTTCAAATCCAAGCGTTCGCGTGACTATCGAAGGTCACACTGACGAGCGTGGTACGCCAGAGTACAACATCGCCCTGGGCGAGCGCCGTGCACTGTCTGTAGTACAGTACTTACAGAACCTGGGCGTAAGCGCTGGTCAACTGTCTACTGTTAGCTACGGTGAAGAGAAGCCAGTAGTTCGTGAAACGAACGAAGCGGCTTACGCGAAAAACCGTCGCGCAGTTTTAGTATACTAATTAACCAAGGGTACGAGTGAGGATGACAGTGAAGAAACCTCTGCTTATAGCGATGTCCTTAGTCAGTATCGGCGCTTGGGCGAATCCGGCGCCGGTTACTGAGATAAGCAGAAGCGGCAGGGTTGCTTCCTCTACGGCTGCAGCTGCCACCGGTACGGTAGAGCAGCGGCTGGCTGCGCTGGAGCGGGTGGTTGAAGCCCGCGCCGAAGCGCAGGTAAGAATGCAGCAACAGTTGCAGGTCTTGCTGGATGAAGTAAGCGAGCTGCGCGGGGTCACTGAAACCCACTCGTATCAGCTGGATGAAATTATTCAGCGGCAACGTGATATTTACCAGGAAATCGAGAGGCGGGTAAGTGCCGTGCAGGGTAGTGCTGGTAACAGCACTGCCAATACGACACCAAACGCCACGAGTGGCCCGGCAGTCACGGTTTCGGGCAATGCCTCGGAAAATGACGCCTATGACAGAGCGGTCAACATGGTGCTGAAAGACCGGCGCTATGATGCTGCTATTCCAGAATTTGAGAGTTTTTTGCGTACCTACCCGAACTCGGTGTATGCGCCAAATGCTCATTACTGGCTTGGTCAGTTGTTATTTAACAACGGCGAGCTGGCAAAAGCAAAAACCCAGTTTGAGCGCGTAGTGAATAACTTTGCTGACTCAAATAAGGTAGCAGATGCCTTGTTAAAACTCGGACAAATTGCAGAGCGGGAAAATGATAAGGCTGCGGCCTTAACACACTACCGTAAAGTCGTGTCGGCCCATGGTAGCTCCACAGCTGCCAGGTTGGCAAAAGAACGAGTAGATGCGCTGAAATGATCAACCCGGCCTGGTGCCGGGTTTTTTCTTTATGGTGTTTAGCAATTTTATACCTAATTGCTGCCAAGAGCTCCGCCATCAATCCGCTGGCATTTTAAGCAAACAGGCGTCCAGATCGCTTTTTTTCGTAGTTTTTGGTTGCACAAATTCCGTAAATCAGTAAGATATGCGTCCGCGGTGGGGGTCATTAGCTCAGCTGGTAGAGCAGCGGACTTTTAATCCGTTGGTCGATGGTTCGAATCCATCATGACCCACCAACATCGCGCAAACAAGTAAATTCGAAGTGGGTCATTAGCTCAGCTGGTAGAGCAGCGGACTTTTAATCCGTTGGTCGATGGTTCGAATCCATCATGACCCACCACTTCGCATTATCCTGTTTGGGTCATTAGCTCAGCTGGTAGAGCAGCGGACTTTTAATCCGTTGGTCGATGGTTCGAATCCATCATGACCCACCAATTCGCATTATCCTGTTTGGGTCATTAGCTCAGCTGGTAGAGCAGCGGACTTTTAATCCGTTGGTCGATGGTTCGAATCCATCATGACCCACCACTTCTCATTATCCTGTTTGGGTCATTAGCTCAGCTGGTAGAGCAGCGGACTTTTAATCCGTTGGTCGATGGTTCGAATCCATCATGACCCACCACTTCTCGCGTTATCCTGTTTGGGTCATTAGC
>NZ_LCWL01000087.1:0-7569 GCF_001441695.1 Alishewanella sp. WH16-1
CATCGCGCAAACAAGTAAATTCGAAGTGGGTCATTAGCTCAGCTGGTAGAGCAGCGGACTTTTAATCCGTTGGTCGATGGTTCGAATCCATCATGACCCACCACTTCGCATTATCCTGTTTGGGTCATTAGCTCAGCTGGTAGAGCAGCGGACTTTTAATCCGTTGGTCGATGGTTCGAATCCATCATGACCCACCACTTCTCATTATCCTGTTTGGGTCATTAGCTCAGCTGGTAGAGCAGCGGACTTTTAATCCGTTGGTCGATGGTTCGAATCCATCATGACCCACCAAACAGCCCGACACTGTCTTTTTTTGATTGTCCCTTATATAATACGCGCCCTTGTTAGCATACAGAGTAAGCCTAATGGAGCAGCCGTTGTATTTTTCCGAGCAGGACTTCCGTTTCCCGAAAAAGCCTGTGCCATTATCTGACGATCAAAAAGACGCTTACAAAGCCCGTATCAAAGCGCTATTAGTCGAAAAAGATGCCGTGCTGGTGGCGCATTATTACACCGATCCGGAAATTCAGGCCCTGGCGGAGGAAACCGGTGGCTGTGTGTCTGACTCACTGGAAATGGCCCGTTTTGGCAATCAGCATCCGGCAAAAACCCTGTTAGTGGCCGGCGTAAAATTTATGGGCGAAACGGCAAAAATCTTAACGCCGGAAAAAACCGTGATTATGCCCACGCTGGAAGCCACCTGTTCGCTCGACTTAGGCTGTCCGGCTGCCGAGTTCTCTGCGTTCTGTGATCAGCATCCTGACCGTGTGGTCGTGGTTTATGCCAATACCTCTGCAGCAGTAAAAGCCCGTGCTGACTGGGTAGTTACCTCGTCAATCGCGCTGGATGTCGTGGACTATCTGGATAGCCAGGGTAAGAAGATCCTGTGGGGGCCGGACAAGCATTTGGGGGCCTATGTGCAGAAGAAAACCGGCGCCGATATGTTGCTATGGAATGGTGCCTGTATCGTGCACGACGAGTTTAAAGCCAATGCGCTGCGTGAGCTGAAAAAACAACACCCGGAAGCCGCCATACTGGTGCATCCGGAGTCGCCTGATAGCGTAGTCGAACTGGCGGATGCCGTTGGCTCAACCAGCCAACTGATTAAAGCGGCGCAAACTTTGCCGAACCAGCATTTTATTGTCGCCACTGATCGCGGTATCTTTTACAAGATGCAGCAGTTAATGCCGGAAAAGACCTTTGTCGAGGCGCCAACCGGCGGTAACGGTGCAACCTGTCGTAGCTGCGCCCATTGCCCCTGGATGGCCATGAACGGCTTAAAAGCCATTGAGGAAGCGCTGCTAAGCCCAAGCGGCCATGAGATCTTTGTCGATGCGGCATTGCGTGAGCGGGCCTTATTACCGCTTAACCGGATGTTAAATTTCGCCAAAGAGCAAAAGGTACAGGTAAAGGGCAACGCTTGAGTTGTGATTGCTTAAAATAGCGGCAACAACAGCGGCCAACGCATTTAACCCTTGCACCGCCGCTGCTTTTTCCCTAGTATAGCGGCGCTTGCAGTGCAAGCCCCGGAGAGATGGCTGAGTGGCTGAAGGCGCACGCCTGGAAAGTGTGTTTAGGTTAACCCCTAACGAGGGTTCGAATCCCTCTCTCTCCGCCAGATAAATGAATAAGGCCCACGCCCAAAGCGTGGGCCTTATTCATTTATGCGACGAGACTGAGGACTTGGTTCGAACCCTGCGGTTCGACAAATTCGCCGGGAGCGAATTTGGACGCACTTTAGTGCGGCCCGCAGGGCCAGAACCAGGGATGGTTCTGGCAATCCCTCTCTCTCCGCTCACTCCTGGCTATATCCGATAAGCCAGCATTGGACGCACTTTAGTGCGGCCCGAAGGGCTAGGGCCTGGGATGGTTCTGGCACAAAACGGCAGGATAGCCGTTTTGCATGGCTCCGCCACCCGAAGGGCGAGTGCCATGGATGGCACGAGTGACAAATTCGCCGGGAGCACAAAATTGTCTGGAACAATTTTGGACCGCGCGAGCGCGGGTCCGAAGGACTGAGGCAGGAAAGCCTCAGCAAATTTGGACGCACTTTAGTGCGGCCCGCAGGGCCAGAACCAGGGATGGTTCTGGCAATCCCTCTCTCTCCGCTCACTCCTGGCTATATCCGATAAGCCAGCATTGGACGCACTTTAGTGCGGCCCGAAGGGCCAGCGCCAAGGATGGCGCTGGCAATCCCATACTCGCCGCAACGCCCAGAGCGTGGGCCTTATTCATTTATGCGGACGAGACTGAGGACTTGGTTAGAACCCTGCGGTGCGACAAAATGGCAGGATAGCTGTTTTGGTAGCCGCGCGATTAGTTTGAGAAAGTCCGCAGGTTAGTTTGAGAAAGTTCGGGTTTGAGTCGATTTTTAAACAGTCTAAATCCTCTGCGCAAACACCCTTTAAGCTGGCCATAAAACTCCCTTAATGTTAACAGTTTGGGGATAACATGTAGCCAGTTGAAATTCTCGCAACAAATCAGGAACTGATTAATCGCGTTTTAAATCCTCTCTCAATCTGTCGATGCGGTTATCCAGAGAACGGATGTCGGTATCGTATTGCATAGCTACTGCAGACATCTCTTTTGACAGTGACTCTTCCCTGGTAGCCCCGGCCAGATTGTTAGCTGCTGATTGCTTGGTTTTGCGGATCTGCGCCATTTTCTGGTCACGCTCTCTCATTTTCCGGTTACGTTCGGCAGTCAAGCGGATGATTTCAGAGTTGATATTACGCTGGCGGATCGACTCGTTAATCCGCTCTGATTCGGCTTTATGGTCTACGGCGGGCTGCTGTGGTGCGATGGCAGCAGGGGGGTTAGGTGCCTCGGTAGAGTATTGAGTTAACTCGGCATTATCAGCACATGGCTGTTGGCTGTATTTTACAACGCCATCGACTTCACACTTATAGACCTGTGCATAGGAACACACGGGGAATAACAGCGTGGTGAGAATTAATAGTTTGCGCATAGTGCAACCTCAAGTCCATTTGTTATCTACCGAAGAAGAGTAGCCTTACTGATTTAAAAGTTCAAAGAAAGCTACCTTTCTGACCACTTAATGCTAAAAACTAGGTCTTGACTTTTTACGATATATAACTGAAAGTTGTCCCGCGTCCTAGGACATAGGACTTTCGGTTGGTGGTTAAAATGAAAAGTCAAGATATCGTCGTGCTCTTCAAAATAGAGTCGCTCACACAGCGCTGGATCAATCCTAATCGGGATGATGCAGAGTTGCTTGTACCGCATGATTCGTCAATCGATTGGCTGGGCGATGCTCTTCTGCATAACGATGCGCCACCTGTTGCCTTCACTGAGAGTCTGTTTTCCGTAAGAGCCTTAGAGCAGGACACGGGGATCAGCAAATCTCAAGTTAGCTTAAGTCTGAAACGAATGTTTGACGTAGGCCTAGCAAAAGCCGATCGTAAAACCGGCTTACCCAAAACCAACACTCGCGCGCTGCTTGAATTCATCGCATACGGTATCCAATACGTTTTTCCTGCAAAAGAAGGCGAGGTGACCCGTGGGATCGCCACATCAATTGCTGCGCCGGTTCTGCTAGGTAAGTTAATGACTTCCGGGGAGCTCGCACCAATCTGGCCTTATTTCAAAGGGCAGACTAAAGGTGTGGCTGTTCAACCGTTACATGAAAATATCTTTGCCGCTATTCGAACAGATGATTTAACGTACGCATTATTAGCGCTAACCGATGCTGTTAGGATTGGCCATTCCCGTGAGCGTGGGATCGCTATCGACATGATGCGTAAACTGTTGCGGGTAAGTTCATGAGTAAGATCAATTTCCAAAAAGAGATGCTAGTCCAGGTGGCCACGGCTCTGGATGAATTGCTGCCTCAGGTCGTGTTTATCGGCGGGTGTACCACCGGGCTATTTCTAACTGATGATTTCACCACAGAGCAGGTTCGATATACCGATGATGTTGACTTAATTGTGAACGTCGGTAGTTATTTTGACTGGACTCAACTGTCTGAGCGTTTGGGCCAATTGGGTTTTCGTGATTCAATGGAGCAGGAAGTTATCTGTACTAAGATGCTCGGTCCACTGAAAGTGGACTTTATGCCGGATAATGCCGACATTCTCGGGTTTAGTAATCGTTGGTATCATAATGCGATGGCAACTGCTCGGGATTTTACGCTGACTGAGGCGATCACTATTAAGCTCGTCGAGCCGGTTTATTTTGTAGCCACCAAGCTTGAGGCGTATTTAGGGCGCGGAAACGGTGATGCGCTATCCAGCCACGATATTGAGGATTTGATTAATATCTTTGATGGACGCGCAGAAATCGTTGCTGAGGTTAACGCGGTTGATGGGGAGCTTAGAGACTTTATTCGAATTCAGCTTCAAGCGCTGCTTGACGATGCTAATTTTGAGTATGCCGTGCAAAGCGCGACAGGAAACAATAGCGCGCGGGAGTCACTCATTTTTGAGCGCATTGAGGCCTGTTTATGAGCGTAGCAGATATCGCTCAGCCTGAAGGCTTTATTGCGTTGCCAGGATCTGCTCAACTGCTTTACGACGATGCGACGGTAATATTTCGCTTTAAAGAGCTCTTGTTTTTGGCGATGTTTGATATCTCAACGTCACGCCCCTTGCCAAAATATATATTATTAACGACCTTTAAAGCGTCTATCGATGATGCGATATCCCGCTCTGAATTGGCTACAGAGCCCCTATCATTATTGAACACGCTGCAATGCTTCGCTGGGAAGCTCAATGAGCAGCTAAGCGGCGGATGTGTCAGTATCACGGTAGCGTTTATTGATGCGCAGAGGGTATGGGGCTATTGTGCTGGCGATGTGAGAATGGGCTATATGCGAGAAGGTGCGCTGAATTGGCTCTCGCCCGTTCATACCGCGGCGAACGTTTTTGTACCCTTTACTGACGAGCTCAAATCTTCATCAAACCGCCATATCTTGACGCGCTGTTTAAAGCTTCACCGCGCTTTTGCGCCTGAATATTTTCAATTCGATCTACCTGATGATAGCCAGATTGTGTGTGCGACGGATGGATTTTGGTGTGATTTACATTGGGGCAATCCACAAAGCCTGGTAAGTGAGCCATCCCAACGCCCCTTCGATGATTGCACATGCCTGTGGTTTAACCCAAGCGCATTATTGGCAAAAACAGTGCAGTCGCTTGCACATAACGAGCTGCACGTTTTCACCCAATACGACCACCTTGAGCTCCGAGCCTAATACTACCGGTTAGGGCGGACCTCGTCCAAATCCCGTGGTGCTGTTATCTCAAGCCAAATCGCTTTAACACCTCGGCGCGCTCAGCCGCTGGCAACGCCGCCAGTTTCTGCTCTACTTTTTTGTTTATCCGGATCACCGAGCCGCGTTGTAGGTCACGTAACTGCTTGGATAACTCTAACTCACGCTGCTCAATAAGCTGTGGCTGTAGCAAGGTGCGACACTCATGCAGCTCTGGCGCAAAGCCCAGTTTGCGGGCATAGGCATCTAACTGGCTGCTGGCAACGGCCTGACTCTGTAGTTGGCAGTACTCAATATTAGAATAAACATAGCTGTTATTGCTGGCCAGCGCATTCAGGCTGAACAGGGCGGTTAACGACACCACAGCATTAACTAATAATTTCATCACGATCTCCGGTTAAGTTAGATAAACTGTGCGCAGTTTATGCCTGAGTTGTGACAGCGCTGTGGCGGAAACACGAGATTAATTGTGACAAAAGGATAAGAATTTCTTATGTATGACTTGTCTTATCTGCGTGGCTACCCGAAAAAAATTTGCCGGCAGTCGTAACAACTGCTGGCAAAGCATGCATGAGCGGAGAGGTGGTGAGTTCTTCCGCAGGTGGGGGATTTGCTTCAAACTATCCCAACTTCCGATTATTTTTCTCTACGTACATCGAGCGATCACTGGCGCTGATAATGTCATCCAGATCGTCTGGCAGCGATTCGAAAATGGCACAGCCGACACTGGCTGAAACTGTCCGTTCGGTATTACCGAGGTTAAAGGTAACACAGCTCATTGCCTGTTTTAGCTCAGTATGTTTTTTGTAAACCTCGGCAATATGTTTAAAACTGGCGATTGCGATAAATTCATCACCGCCCAGTCGGCCATAGACATCATGTTGTCGCATATTTTTAGTCAAACAGGCCGCAATTTGTTGTAGCGCCATATCACCAACATTATGGCCGTAGTTATCATTAATCGATTTGAAATCATCTGCATCTATATAAAAAGCGGCATACAGCATCTGGTCGTCCGGGTCAGACGCAGCAAGCGTTGCCAGTTTCGAGTTCAAACCTCTTCTATTGGCAATACCACATAAAGGGTCCAGATTAGCCGCTTGTTCAGCAATGTCTTTTTCCTGAGTAATCCGACTAACCCGTTGTGCCAACGCCAGCGCCAGAATAATAGATTCAATTGCCAGAGCGAACACAAAGCCATAGCGCTGTATAAAGGGGCTGTAGTTGAGCAACACCACACGAAACAACAGACTGAACAGCACTATCGATAACGCAATACAAATTAAACCTGCTTCACGGGTTCCCCGATAAGCTTGCACCAAGGATACGATAAACACCATCGTTACAATCAGCAAAGTACCGTAGCCCATAATGGCGCCAAGCCAAAACAGCGGCAGACTTTCCGCAAAGAGTGCCCGCAGAATTGCGCAGCCACACACCAGCAACGAAAAGCCAATAACAGCGTAATTTAAGTAGGGGAAATCTTGTTTGATATATAAAAAATTGGAAAAAAACCAGCTGGCACTCAGCACAGTGAAGCCAATACTCAAGATATAAGCGAATTTGTGCAGCTCGGCGATATCTTCACTGAAGAAGATGAACAGCTGGCCTTCCTGCAGTACTAAAAAAGCGGTCAGACAGGCAATATAAAAACCATATAACTTTAAGGCCGGCGCTTTAATTCTCCAGCCGACTACAAAAGACAGTAACATCAACGTAAAGCCTAAGCCATAAAAGCCGCCCATAATCAGACTATGCTGTTGGCTAGCCGTGAGAAAATCTTGCTGATACTGCCATTTAAAGCGGGGAGTGTATGCGTGTTCAGCTTCGAGTTTTAGGGTCGCCTTGAAAAGCCCCTGTGGCAACGCATAGGCGATTTGTCCTGCGGTAATAGTCAAACCGACTTCACTGCCAAGGTCCAGCTGATGGCTGATTAAACCGGGTCTTTGAAAAGTCAGCACGCCATCTTTTGCTAAATCACATTGCAATAAGAAAGCGTTTTGTCCTTTATAAAGCGGCACCAGAGTATTTTTGCCTGATTGCAGTTGCCAGTGCTCAATGCCGGTTGCCAGATTTCGGGTCAACTGACAACCGGCATCGGCAAATACCTTCGCAGAAAAGGTACCGGCGAGGAGTAACAATAACGTAATCTGCAGTATCCTTTGCAACAACTGTTTATCCTTACAATACGCGCTAAAAGATTCTGGCTTTAGCTTAACAGATTTTGTTTCTTATTTAGCCACTAAACAGTAAAATCTTAATTAATTTATTAGCATTGATACCCGGTAACATCTTTTAAAAGCCCAATATGACTGAACTGCCTGAGGTATCCCCAGAAA
>NZ_LCWL01000075.1:0-46435 GCF_001441695.1 Alishewanella sp. WH16-1
GCTTAACTGACCGGCATTACGGCTTTGCCGGTTTTTTTATTTAGTTGCGCTTTATTTAGTCGCTCAGCGCATCAAACCATTGTTGTGCCTGCTTTAACTGCCAGAGCACCTGCTGTGGTGCCGTGCCCCCCAGAGCGGCACGTTTGGCCAAACCGGCTTCAATGGTCAGCGCAGCGAAGACATCATCGGTAATCAGCGGGCTGACCTGCTGCATCTCAGTCAGTGGTAATGCTTCGAGCGCGACCTTGGCCGCTGAAGCTTTTAACACCAGCGCTCCCGACAGCTCATGCGCGTCACGGAACGGCACGCCCTTGGCTACCAGATAATCAGCCAGATCCGTCGCATTGCTATAACCCAGCTCGGCGGCCCGCCGGCATTGCTCTGTATTCACCGCTAAATGGGGTAATACCGTTGCTAACACCAGCAGAGATTGCTGCCAGGTTGCCATCAGGTCAAAAAAGCCCTGTTTATCTTCCTGCATATCTTTGTTATAGGCCAAAGGTAAGCCTTTCAGCACATGCAAAATCGCGACCAAATGTCCGAGTACACGGCCGGTTTTACCGCGCAGTAGCTCAAACACATCCGGGTTTTTCTTTTGCGGCATCAGCGAAGAACCGCTACTGATGGCGTCACCCAATTTAAAGAACGCCGCCTCACCCGAACAGAAGAAGATCACATCTTCCGACAACCGTGATAAGTGCGTCATACACAAGCTGGCGGCAGCAGAAAGCTCCACCACATAGTCACGATCTGATACCGCATCCAGACTATTGGCTGCTGCCTGGGCAAATCCCAGACGCTGTGCCAGTGTATGCCGATCCATCGCCACACCA
The DNA here is from genome assembly GCF_001441695.1 of Alishewanella sp. WH16-1. Classification (NCBI taxonomy): domain Bacteria; kingdom Pseudomonadati; phylum Pseudomonadota; class Gammaproteobacteria; order Alteromonadales; family Alteromonadaceae; genus Alishewanella; species Alishewanella sp. WH16-1. The sequence goes on from NZ_LCWL01000075.1 coordinate 834, forward strand.
GTACCGGCCAGTGCACCACAGCCCAGCGGGCACACATCTAAGCGTGCAACAGCGTCATCTAAGCGACTCAGGTCACGTTTAAACATCTCGACATAAGCCAGTGCCCAATGCGCGACTAAAACCGGCTGGGCGCGCTGTAGATGGGTAAAACCCGGCATCACGTCAGTACCGGCTCGCTCGGCAAATACCAGCAAGGCTCTTAGTACCGATAGTAGCGCCTGTCGCACATAGCCAGCATTTAGCCGGGTCCATAACCGTAGATCGGTGGCGACCAAATCATTACGGCTGCGTCCGGTATGTAACTTCTTCGCCACCGCGCCCAGTTTAGCGGTAAGCTGGGCTTCCACCCAGCTGTGAATATCCTCTTCCTGGGTTTGCAACGGTAATGTCGGATCCGCCTCAATCGCCACCGCTAAGTCAGCCAAACCGGCATCCAGCTGCTGTGCTTCCTGCTGATTGATAATACCGGCTTGCAACAAACCGGCGGCCCAGGCGCGCGACGCTGCGATATCCTGCAGCGCCAGTTGATAATCAAAACTCAGCGAATCGTTAAAATCGCGGAACTCAGCCAGTGTCGCTTCGGTAAAGCGACCACCCCACATCGCCATAACTTAATCCTTCTTCGCGTGCAGCGCCCGGATCCGGCTGGCCAGACTGTACAACCGGATAAAGCCTTCAGCGTCTTTCTGGTTATAGACTTCATCACCTTCAAAGGTGGCAAAGGCTTCAGAGTACAAACTATTCGGCGAGCGACGCTTGGCCACAGTGACATTACCTTTATACAGCTTGACCACTACATCACCGGTCAGCTGCGCGGCTAATGAGGTGGCGGCTGCCAGCAAGGCGTCTTTCAACGGTGTAAACCAACGGCCATCATAGACCAGCTGGGCAAACTCTAAACCTACTTCTTCCCGATATTTCAGTGAGGTGCGGTCATAAACCAGCGCTTCCAGGCCTTTTAGTGCCGCCAGAATAATGGTACCGCCCGGCGTTTCATAACAGCCACGGGACTTCATGCCAACTAACCGGTTTTCGACGATATCAATCCGGCCAACACCATGCTCAGAGCCAACGGCATTTAGCAGTTCAATGGCTGCCACACCATTCATGGCCTGACCATTGACCTTTTTCAGCTCACCGGCTTCGAAGCTCAGCTCAACATATTCGGCTTTGTCCGGCGCTTGCTCCGGAGATTTGGTCCACATCCAGATCTGGTCAGATGGTTCATTCCATGGATTTTCAATTTCGCCGCCTTCATGCGAAATATGCCACAGGTTAGCATCGCGGCTGTAGATTTTGGTGGCAGAAGCCGTGGTTGGGATCTTCTTCTCGGCCAGATAATTTAACAGCGATTGCCGGGAGTTAAACTCCCACTCCCGCCAGGGCGCGATAACTTTTAACTGCGGTGCCAGAGCAGCAAAAGCACCTTCAAACCGCACCTGATCATTACCTTTACCGGTACAACCATGACAGAGCGCATCGGCGCCCAGCTCCAGTGCCAGTTTGACCTGAGCACGGGCAATCACTGGCCGCGCCATTGAGGTGCCAAGCAAATACTGGCCTTCATAGACGGCGCCGGTTTTTAAAGTTGGGAAAATCACTTCGTTTACCAGCTCTTCGCGCAAGTCAACAACATAGCAGCTGCTGGCGCCAGAGTTAATGGCCTTCTGCTCTACGCCAGCCAGCTCTTCGTCGCCTTGGCCAACATTAGCGACGAAAGCGATGACTTCACAGTCATAGTTATCTTTTAACCAAGGTACAATGGCCGAGGTATCTAAACCGCCAGAATAAGCCAGTACCACTTTTTTTACGTTCTTTACGCTCATTACCAACCTCAACTAAATAAACTGACTAACACAGCATTTTGCGCATGCATCCGGTTTTCCGCCTGCTGCAATGCCAGAGAAAATTCACTGTCCAGCACTTCACTGGTCACTTCCTGACCACGATGTGCCGGCAAACAGTGCATAAAATGTTTTACTGCCAACCGTTGCATGGCAGCGGTATTAATTTGATAAGGTGCAAAAATACGTTGTACCTGCGCCGGATCGGCTTTATTCCCCATCGACACCCAGGTATCGGTATAGATCGCATCCGCACCTGCGGCTGACGACAAATGCTGACTGAGTGTCAGCTTGGCGCCACTGTGCTGCGCCAACTCCTGTGCTTTTAATAGCACATGAGCATCAGGACCAAAGCCCTGTGGCGTCACGACTGTCAGATCCATGCCCATAATGGCGGCGCCCAACATCAACGAATGACAGACATTATTGCCATCGCCAACAAAGGCCAGATGCACTTTATTCAGGTCACCATATTGCTCTTTTAAAGTCAGTAAATCGGCCAGTGCCTGGCATGGATGGTAAAGGTCACTTAGTGCGTTAATCACCGGTTTTTTACTGCTTAGCGCCAGCTGTACCAGCGTTTTTTGCGAGTAAACCCGTGCCACTATCGCATCGGTCCAGCACGCCAAATTGCTGCCAAAATCCTCTACCGACTCACGCACGCCCATAGCGCCGTTTTGCAAATCCAGATAGACACTGTGGCCACCGAGTTTGTAAATACCAACATCGAAACTGACGCGGGTGCGCAGCGAGGGCTTTTCAAACAACAGCGCAATGCTGCGGCCCTTTAATGCCTGCTGGTAATCCTGCGGGTTTTGTTTGATATTCAGCGCTAACTCGAGCAGCGCCTTAAGTTGTGTCTGATCCAGTTCAGCTAAACACAGCAGCTGGGTTAATTTACTCATAAAACACACGTATCCGCTAAGCGGTTTCCTTATATTTTGGCGCTAAGCTGCGCCCTGAGGTTAATACATAATGCAGGTGCCAACAGGCTTATCCTGCATCAGGTTTTGCAAATCTTCCGGATTCTGCCAGCCGGCAACGACGATATTACTTTGCAGTGCGGCAGCCGTTTCCAGCGCGGCATCCAGTTTGACTTTCATGCCGCCCTTGATCACTCCCTGCGTCACCAGCTCTGCCGCTTGTGCAGTGCTTAAGGTTGGGATCAGCTGCATCTGGGCATCTAAAATGCCCGGCACATCAGTCAGTAATACCAGTTGGCCCTTGACCAGCTGACAAATCGCCGCTGCAGCCAGATCCGCATTCACATTTAACAACTGCCCCTCTGCACCTATACCAATAGAGCTAAATACCGGGGTAAAACCTTGTTCTAATAACAGGTTAAGTAAGGTCGGCTCAGCCGGCTTTGCGATACCTACCGCGCCCAGTTTAGTGTTCACGCTAAACTGACAGCTATTACCTGCTGACAGATTCAGACCAACGGGGTTTAAACCCGCTAATATCGCCCGGCTGACCATTTCGGCATTGACCGCGCCGTCCAGCGCACCGGTTATCACTGGCATTTGCTCAGCCGGTGACACCCGCTGACCATCAATTTTTTCGGTATTAAAGCCAAATTTTGCCAGCCACTGGTCAACCTGGTCACCGCCGCCATGCACCAGTACCACTGGTCGCTGCTGTTTAATGTTGGCACACACTGCTAACAAGGCATCCAGCGCCGCTCTGTCTTGCAACAGGCGGCCGCCCATTTTTAATACCACTGGTTTCATGCGACGACTCCTGCAAATAAACCAGCCGTTTCCGGTTTGCCAAAACGTACGTTCGCAGCTTGCATAGCCTGCGCTGCCGCGCCTTTTAACAGGTTGTCGATCGCCGACATAATCACCAATTGCTCGCCATCCTGTTGCCAGTAAAGGTCACAGAACGGGGTGCCGGCAACGTCAGCGACATTAGGGGATTTATCAGTAAAACGGATCAGCGGCTTACCGGTATAGGCCTGGCTAAAAGCCGACTTGACCTGCTCCGCGCTGACACCAGGCTTCAGGTTCACCACACAGGTGGCCAGAATGCCACGTTTAAAATTACCCAGGTGAGGCGTGAATACCACTTTACGGCCAAGGTTCTGCTCAATCTCCGGCCGGTGCCGATGCTTGAAGAAACCATAGGCATTCAGACCCACTTCGCAGAAAGAGGTGGTCAGGCTGGCTTTACGGCCTGCGCCCGATACACCGCTGGTCGCACTGATCACCGGGATACAATCCGCCGCAACCAGACCGGCCTTTAACACCGGTAATAATGCCAGTGAACAGGCGGTAGGATAACAGCCGGGTACCGAGACCAGATCGCCCAGCGGCTCAGTTTGCCATTCCATTAACGAATAGACGGCTTGCTCGAGTAATTCCGGATGTTGATGGGCATAGCCATAGTACTGCGGATACAGCTCTGGCTGCTTTAAGCGAAAGGCGCCGGACAGGTCAAACACCTTAATCCCTTTGGCCAACAGTTTAGGCGCCACCTCTTCACTGGCCTCATGCGGCAGCGCCAGAAATGCCACCTCGATATCCAGCTCAGGGATCAGGCTGTCCTGCCAGGGCTCCACCAGAATATCGACTTGCCGGGCAAAACGCGGATATAAGCTAGCCAGCGGCTCAGGATCACGACCACCAGAGGCAAAAGCATAACTGAGTTCAAAATAAGGGTTTGCGCTTAACAAGGCGCAAAGCTCTGCGCCGCTGTAACCGGCAGCGCCTAATACCGCGCTACGAATTTTTGAGGATTTTGAAATATCAGACATGAAATACTCTTACTAACAAAAAACACAGGCTACCAGTTATAGCACAAACTGGCGCCTAGTGTAGTGGGAAGGACATGCACAATCAAGAATTATTATGCTGTTTTTTTGAATTATTATCCATTTTTATTTGGCTGACCCGCAATGACCAGCAGGTTACGACCATCTCGCTTGGCCTGATACAACGCCTGGTCGGCATGCAACAGCAATTGTGATAAATCGAGTTTATAGTTAGTCGTTAGGCCAATACTGATCGTGATGCGTAGATCCGGAGCAATATCGTTCAGGTCGAGCCGCTCTACTTTGTGTCTTAGTCGTTCACAAACTTCGGTCGCATCCTCAAGTGAGGTATCGGGTAACAGAATTGCAAACTCCTCTCCACCCCAGCGGGCTAACAAATCGATACTGCGGCTTTGTTGTTTTAGTACCGCCGCTACCCGCTTCAATACCTCATCACCGACGGCATGCGATAACTGATCATTGACCCGTTTAAAATGATCGACATCCAGTAAAGCCAGACACAGTGTCGTATGATAGCGCTGTGCCCGCTGATATTCATGCTGCAGGGCCTCATCAAATGCCCGCCGGTTAGCCAGACCGGTCAACGCATCTTGCCGGGCTAACAGTTGCAATTCTGCGGTTTGTTCGGCGACCAGCTTGCGCAGCCGCAATTCACTGCGCTGTAAACTGCCTAACCGCCAACGAATACCGAGAATTAACGAGCCAGCCAATATTGCCAGTAACAGTAACTGAAACCAGCCGCGTTGCCATAAATGCGGTAGCACAGTAAAGGTCAGCACAGCTTCATTTTTACTCCAATCGCCGCCCGGATAGGCAGCGGCGACCCGGAAGCGATAATCACCCGGCGGTAAGTTGGTATATTCAGCTAAAATGGACGAGCCACGATTTACCCATTGTAAATCGAAACCCTCCAGCAAGGTTCGATATTGGATGCGCTGCGACATCACGTAACCGAGCCCAGCATAGTGAATTTCTATCCGGTTGGTGCCTGCGGCCAGCACATACTCGTCCCCTAACGTCAGTTCATGGTCATCTGCCACAAACTTCTCAACTACCACTGGTGGGTTAATTCGGGAAAAGCGTTCCAATCGTTTAGGTTTCACATTACTTACGCCCATAGACGTTGCCACCCAAACCGAACCATCATGATGTAAAGTCGCCGCTTTCATCGAGCCTCCGTTAGCTTGAGCACTAGACATCCCATCACTTTCACCATAAAGCTCAATATCTACCCAACCGCGACGACCAGCAATCAAATCTAAAGCCACTTGCCGCTCTAGCCGTAACACGCCTCGGTTACTGCTAATCCAAAAGTGACCTTGTTGATCGAGTACCAACTGAAATAGCTTATCAAACGGCATCCCCTGTGCCCGGCCAATCATCCGGATTTGCTCACTCGCTAAATCATACGCGAGTAAACCACGGTCGGTGGTCATCCAAAGCAAACCTGCTTCGGCATCTTCGGCAAAACCAAAGGCATAGTCCGCATCGTCGAATGGTTGTAAGTTAAGTCGTTGTAAGCTTCCATCAGGCTTCAGCACTGCCACGCCCGCGCCACTGCCAATAAAGATCCGCTGATCGGCGCTTTGGTATAACGCCATAATAAAGGGGCTGGGCAGACCCTGCTCCCGGCTGAAATATTGCACGGTTCCGTTGTCGATATAAGCTGCACCAAGGGCGGTGCCGACCCAAATTTTGCCGTCAGCCAGTGGCAAAATGGCGCGAACCTCATTTGCCGGTAACAAATTCCCAGCATGGTAGTGCTGCACAACCTGTCCTTGTTTTAATTGAATCAAACCGTCTGCATAGGTACCGGCCCATAAACTGCCATCAGGTCCTTCAGCCAAGCTCAATACTGATTGACCGACACTGGCGGCACTCATGTCCAATCGCTTAAACTGGCCATTACAGAACTGATCTAAGCCTCGGCCACTACCTACGTAGATGCAACCGTCGGAGTGCGATAGCACGGCGCGAACAAAATTTCCAGCTAGCCCTTGTTCAGTTGTGTAAGTAGTAAAAGGAGCATCTCGTAATCGGAATACGCCACCGTTAGTACCAACCCATAAGCTTTTCTCGTTATCTTGCAATAATGCCAAAATACGATTATTTGGTAATCCTCTCCGTATATCCAACTGCTCAGTAACGCCGTGATATTGCCGCAATAATCCGCGATCGACAGTACCAATCCAAAGCAGATCACGACTTTCCTGCAGTAAGGCTGAAACCGGGACATTAGCAAGTAAGGTCTCTACTGCACTCGTCGGCGTTGCTATGCTGAACAGACCGCGCTCTGTGCCAACCAATAACTCATTTTCCCGCTCAGTTAATGCAAATACCGGGGTGCGGTGCAACTCCACCGCGGTGGGTTGCTGCAGCTGTAATTGCTGATCGAGAAATACCAAGCCATCGGACGTACCAATCCAAATCCGTCCTGCCTGGTCTTCAAGTAAGCTATGTACCTGATCTGAGGGCAGACCATCTGTTTGCTGCAGGACGATGCGGCTGCCATCAGGGTTTTGCCGATACAGCCCCTTGCCTTCGGTGGCTAGCCACAACCGATCCTGACTATCCAGTAACACCCGGTTAATCAGCACCCCTAACGGGGGGTGTGCTTGCCAGATACCGTCTTTGATTTTTACTAAACCACCACGAGAGCCTGCAACCCATAGCGCCTGATGCCGGTCCAGATGAAATGTTCTGACGCCAACATCTGGCAGACCAGTAAGCGGGCTGCGATCGTAAACTTGAAATTCGCGACCATTGTAGCGGGCAACGCCTTCCCAGGTGCCAAACCATAGGTAGCCATCTGGAGTTTGGGCAATGGCATTAATGGTGTTGTGCGGCAGACCATCACGGGTGTTCAGGCTTTCTTTGAAGTAGTTTTCTAAAGCTGGGATCGGCGCAGCGGCTTCTGCCAGGTGGCTATCTTGGGCCAACAGCGCAAGCGGAGTATAGAGACAACAGCACAGTATTAAGCGAAACCACGGCAACAATGACATGCAGATAATCCGTTAACCTCAGCAGCCAACAGGCTGCATATTAGATGCAGATTAACCGAGTTAACCGGCTTTTGCCAATATCCCGCTTAGTAAAAGCTCAACCTACCCAGCCAGCTTTGCGACCAGCTGTGCCAAATCGGCATGTAAGCCGCCGGCAGTAACAATGCTGCCGGCTCCCGGACCTTTTAGCACCAGCGGGTTATCACGATACCAGTTCGATTCAATCACAAAGATATTATCGCACGGCGCCAGTGCAGCTAAAGGTGCATCCAATGCCACCGCCTGTAAACTGACCTCAGCTTTAATTTCACCTGCTTGCAGTGACAGACTAGCCGAATAGCGCAGTACTTGCTGGTTAGCTTTAGCTTGTTGATAGAGCGCCAGCAATTGGCTGTCTAACCGCTCACGCTGTTGCCAGAAATCCTGCCACTCTCCTATTGCTAATTCGCTGGGTAGTAACGGGCTTAAACGGATATCGGCTAAATCCAATTTCAGTCCCAGCTCGCGTGCCAACACTAGTAACTTGCGTTGTACGTCTTTGCCGGATAAATCATCACGAGGATCCGGCTCGGTGTAACCCAGCTGCTGCGCTTCAAGTACAAACTCAGAAAACGGCTTACTGCCATCATATTGGCATAGTAGCCAGGATAAGGTACCGGAGAACACACCACTGATCCGTTGGATCTGATCACCACTTTGTAGTAATTCCTGGATAATCCGTTGTACCGGCAAACCGGCACCGACGGTAGTATTACTTAACCAGCACAACTTGTGCTGACGCAACTGCTGACGTAGTGCCTGATATTCTGCGTCCGGTAAGGTTACCCCTTGCTTATTAGCACTGATGATATGGCAACCAGCCTGAATCAAGGCCGGATACTGCCGGGCAAAACTCTGACTGGGCGTAATATCGATGACAACTTTAGGTCCTGCGAGGTCTTGCAGATACGCGACCAAGTCAGCCGCAGCATAACCTTTGCCAAACTGTTGAAAGTCGCGCTGCCAACTATCCGCCGCTAAATTCGACGCCAAAAGCGCATGCCGCGAGTTAACAATCCCCGCCAGTTGTAATGCAATTTTCCCGCTAAAGCGTTGTTGCTGTTTACTAAAACGGGTTAAAAATTCAGATCCCACATTGCCAGTTCCGGCGACGATTACTTGCAGCTCAGGTATAGCTTTGCTCTCTGCCAGCAGAGAATACGCCTTTGCGGTCATTATTCATCTCCCTGAGCAGCCAGGGCCGCTGCGACAACCGCCAGCGCCTGCGCTAAGTCAGCCAGCAGATCAGAAACCTCTTCGATACCTACGGATAACCGAATCAAGGTGTCGGTAATTCCGGCTGTCTTTTGCGCTGCGGCATCCATCGAGGCATGCGTCATACTCGCCGGGTGACAAATCAAGCTTTCGGTGCCACCTAACGACTGTGCCAAGGTAAAGTATCGTAGCGCGGCAAAAAAATCGGCCAGTAAGGCTGCCGGGGCTTTTAATTCAAAACTACACATTGCGCCAAAACCGGCTTGCTGGGCTTTTGCAACCTGATGACCGGGATGATCGGCTAAACCCGGATAGTAGACCCGGGCCACAAGCGGATGCTTAACCAAAAAGTCCACCACTGCTGCGGTATTGGCTTGCTGCGCCTTAAGCCGTAAGGGCAAAGTTCTTAACCCGCGCAGCGTTAAATAGGAATCCAGGGCACCGGCGGTTAAACCAAGACAATTCCCCCACCATTTCAGCTCATCGGCCACGCTTTGCTGTTTCGCAATCACCGCGCCACCAATAATATCACTATGACCGTTGATAAATTTGGTGGTGGAGTGCACCACGATATCCGCGCCAAGCGCCAGCGGCTGCTGTAACACTGGCGATAGAAAGGTGTTATCCACTACAACCAGCGCACCAAACTGCTGTGCCCGCTGGCATACACTAGCGATGTCAGTAATTTGCAGTAGCGGATTACTGGGCGTTTCCAGCCAAATCATCCTTGGGGTAGCGCCTTGCAACTGACTAACCCAGTCTGCTTGCTGAAAGTTAACGATAATCAACTTAAACGCCTGCTTTTTATAGGCTAAATTAGTAAACAGCCGATAACTGCCACCATAACAGTCGTGCGGAATAACCAGCGTATCTGCTGGCGTCAGCAGCTGCAACGCCAGTAAACAGGCTGACATACCGGTATTAGTGATGATCGCTTTAGCCCCACCTTCCAACTCGGCCAAGGCTTCGCCCAGAATATCCCGGGTTGGATTATTCGAGCGCGAATAATCATAAGCGCCGGCTTGACGAAAGGCCGGCAGCTGGTAAGTTGAGCTAAGATAAATCGGTGGAGTGACAGCCGCAAAGGCAGGATCTTCAGCTATACCGGCACGAACGGCGATGGTGGCAGAATGGCGCTTGGTCATAAATAAATTTCTTTTGGATGTTTAGACGTCTAAAAGTATAATCATTAAAAACTGGAAGTCAAACCATTTAGCCGTCTATAATCTTTATTTATTGCACACTATTTGACTGCCCGACAGAAAGCAGTAGAATTCGGGGTTTGCGCTAAATAGCAAAATTATAATTAACGACAAGGGATCCCCTATGGCTAAGTGGAATGGTGAATATATTCACCCCTACGCAGAACACGGTAAAAAGTCAGAACAAGTAAAAAAAATTACCGTTTCAATACCGCTGAATGTATTAAAAGTGTTAACTGACGAACGTACCCGCCGCCAGGTAAACAATTTACGGCACGCAACCAACAGTGAATTACTGTGTGAAGCTTTCCTGCATGCCTTTACCGGTCAGCCTTTGCCTGCCGATGAAGACTTGCGCAAAGACAATCCACACCAGATCCCGGCTGAGGTCAGACAAATCCTGACCAGCATGGGTAAAGAAATCCCGGTAATTATCGAAGCTGATAGCGACGAAGAATAAAAAAACCGCCTTTCGGCGGTTTTTTTATGATCAAGGCTGGAAGTAAGCCTCTGGCATCGGGATCCGGGCAACGCCGGATGCCACTGCTGCTTCCGCAACCGCGCGGGCAACCCGTGATAACAATCTGGGATCCATCGGTTTTGGAATGATATAGGCTTTACCAAACTCCAGGCTCGAAACCTTTGCGGCTTGCAGCACTTCCTGGGGAACTGGCTCTTTTGCAATCGCCCGAATCGCCTGTACCGCCGCCAGTTTCATGTCATCATTAATCACACTGGCCCGCACATCTAAAGCACCGCGGAAAATAAACGGAAAACACAGCACATTATTCACTTGATTCGGATAGTCGGAACGGCCGGTGGCCATAATTAAATCACTACGCTCAGCATGTGCTAATTCCGGTTTAATTTCCGGATCCGGATTCGAACAAGCAAAAATTACCGGCTTATCCGCCATCAGTTTTAGTGCTTCCGGTGGCAGCACGTCTGGGCCGGAAACACCAACAAACACATCCGCTCCGGCCAAGGCATCTTCCAGAGTGCGTTTATCGGTATTGTTAGCGAATAGTTGCTTATACTGATTTAAATCTTCACGCCGGGTATGAATAACGCCTTTGGTATCTAACATATAAATATGCTCACGCATGGCGCCACATTTAATCAGTAATTCCATACAGGCAATAGCGGCCGCGCCAGCGCCCATACAGACGATAATGGCTTTACTGATATCTTTGCCCTGGATCTCCAATGCATTCAGCAAACCAGCCGCTGTGACGATGGCAGTGCCATGCTGATCATCATGAAATACCGGGATATTGCAGCGTTTAATCAGTTCCTGTTCAATCTCAAAACACTCAGGCGCTTTGATATCCTCCAGATTAATGCCGCCAAAAGTATCAGCAATATTGGCTACGGTATTAATAAACTCTTCGGTAGTACGATGGCTGACTTCGATATCAATCGAGTCCAGATTAGCAAAACGCTTGAACAACAACGCCTTGCCTTCCATTACCGGTTTTGATGCCAAATGACCGAGATTACCCAGGCCCAAGATGGCGGTGCCATTAGAAATAACCGCCACTAAGTTGCCCTTAGCGGTATATTTGTAAATGTTTGTCGCATCCGCTGCTATTTCACGCACGGGTTCAGCTACACCCGGACTATAGGCCAGAGCCAGGTCGGTAACGGTTTCTGCTGGCTTGCTGATTTCGATACTGATTTTTCCAGGGCGAGGTTCTGCGTGATAACGCAGGGCTTGTTCTCTGAAATCGGACATTATTAAAGTTTCCTGATAATTTGAGCAGGTACAGAGTAAGGCTCGGGTTTAGGCTTTGTAGTTATACGTTTGGCCCGGTGTTGGCTCATTTTAATGAGCTCTGTTCTGGAAAAACACTGAAATCATGCTGGACGTACCAGAGCAGTGCTAATCCGTCTTTACGACTTTAGTAGGATTCGTATCTGTTATAACAAAGTTCCAAACAGACGCCAAGAGTGCTGGACATCTGTTTTGGCCAAAAATGTGGAATCTTTGCACGGCGCATTAATCGCACCCAGTTATAGTTAGTTATAACTCAGTTAACCATTTACAACAAAGAAACACTTTTTTACAGAATAAACGAGCTGATCACTTGACCAAAAGCAGTCATTGGCTAAAATCGGCACAATTAACTATTTTTTAACCAGAGGCGATATGAAAATTATTTCTGTAGCACTTATTATCGGCAGTCTGCTGACCTATCCTGTTACCGCTGAGGCCAATAGTAATAGTGAGCTACAGGCTGCTGAACGTATTTGTAGTGATAACGATTGTACTAAAGAGTTACGGCGCCTGATCAGATTAGCCCGAGGCGGTAGCGGCGATGCTGCCGCTTTCGTCGCGATGGCTTACGCCACAGGAGATGGTTTAGAACAAAATCACCAGCAAGCATTACGCTACCTGAGAATGGGTGTACGTCAACGTAACGCGATGGCGGTTTATCTGATGTCTGACTGGTTACGTAATGGCTTTGTTGCAGAGCAGGATGTCGCTGAAGCAGATCGCTTACTGCAGCTCGCGGTAGAATTAAACTATGGTCCGGCACAATATGCCCGGGCACTGCAATTGCTGCAGCAAGAGCAACCAGAGAGTTTGTCTCTTGCCATTGATTTGTTAGAACAGGCCTCAGCGCAACGCTTAGCCAGCGCCATGCTATTACTGGGGCAACTGAAACAACATGGCGTAGGTATGGAGCCGGATTTACCTGGCGCAGCAGAGCTATATAAAAGGCTAGTGTTATCCGGACAAACGTCAGCCCGAGCTTATTTACAACAGATCACTGAGCAGTTAGCTGAGGACCAACAACATCAATCGCTGGTAGCGGACCTGCGTGAAGTCGACAATATCGAAGTGATTCGGGTTTCAGGTCAGCAGCTGCAAGCGAGTAATATGCTGGAAGGCTTGGTGCGTCGCTTGTCACAATCCGGGCAGTACGATAGTCGTTCAGTGGGCACCCGGATCCGGGGCCTAAGCTGTGAGCAAACCGGCAGTAACTGTTCCAGTACCCGACCGGAGCGCGGTGCCAGCTCATTGAATGAAGTGCTTACAGGTAATCAGTAGTCGCCGATATAACAGCAAATGTCAGACCCAGACTAAAGCGCATAAAAAAACCGGAGGAAACTCCGGTTTTTTTAGTACAGACAGCAGATTAACGGCTGCCCAGTACCGAGAAACGCTTCTTGAAGCGGTCAACACGACCACCTACGTCTAACACTTTTTGCTTACCAGTGTAGAATGGGTGGCAAGCTGAGCACACGTCCAAGTGGATGTCTTTGCACAGTGCTGAACTGGTTTTGAATGAATTACCGCAAGTACAGGTTGCAGTAATTTCTTTGTATTCCGGGTGGATACCTGGTTTCATGGGTTACCTCGTTAGGCCGCATCGCTATCTGGTCGCATTTTTATCGCCAGACACCATACGTAATTACAGTTAATTTAGGGCGCGTAGCTTAATAGATAGCCATTAAAGTTGCAACCGTAAAACCGAAAAAGCCGACATTTTTGTTTTACTTGGCAAGCCGCTATCGCTTCCTTAAACTTGAGTCTTGTTTCTCTTGCTATGGAAGCTGTTGTGACCGCAATTCGCGTTGCCCTGCCCGTCCCTTTACGTCAGCATTTTGATTATCTGTTACCTGCTAACATGCAGGTACAGATCGGCTGTCGTGTCCGGGTGCCTTTTGGTAAACGTGAACTGATAGGTATTGTCTGGCAACTGGACGTTACTCCAGAGGTCGCGGCGGAGCAATTAAAACCGGTATTGGCCGTCATCGACCAAACAGCCGTGCTACCTAAGCTGCTGCGACAATTACTCAGTTTTGCTGCCGATTATTATCATCATCCGCTGGGCGAAGTCTTAACCGCGGCCTTGCCAGCATTGCTGCGTGAAGGTCGCGAGCTTAGCGCCTATCAGCCGACCAGCTATCGCTTAACGGCCGAAGGCGCTGCGGCTAAACTCAGTGATTTTAGTCGCTCTCCAAAACAAGCAGCACTGTGGCAGGCATTATCTGAGCAAGCCTTGTCAGAAACCACGCTAAAAACGCAATTTAGCAGTAGCACGCTAAAGCAATTAATCGATAAGGGCTTGATAACCCGCTTCCAAACCACACCAGAACCTTACCAGTTTCAAGGGTTGGCAGAACCCGCTTTGCAACTGACCGCAGATCAGGCGCTGGCTGTGACGGCACTCAATCAGGCACAGGGCAGTTTCAAATCTTTCTTACTCGAGGGGGTAACCGGCTCGGGTAAAACCGAGGTCTACCTGCAGTGTATTGCCCCGTTACTGCAAGCCGGCAAACAAGTGTTAGTGTTGTTACCAGAAATTGGTTTAACCCCGCAAACACTGTCCCGCTTTGCCCAGCGTTTTCAGGCGCCGATTCTGGTGTGGCATTCCAATCTCAGTGATGGTGAGCGATTACAATGCTGGCTGCAGGCAGCCAGTGGCGCAGCGGCAGTGATCATCGGCACCCGCTCGGCGCTGTTTCTGCCGTTTCGTCAGTTGGGGCTGATTATTATCGATGAGGAACATGATCTATCACTGAAACAACAGGATGGCTTTCGTTACCATGCCCGTGATCTGGCCATCAAGCGTGCCGCATTAGAGATATGCCCGATCCTGCTTGGTTCCGCAACACCCAGCCTGGAGTCACTGTACAATTGTCAGCAAGGCCGTTTTATTCATCTGCAACTCACTGCGCGTGCCAGTGGCCAGGCGTTACCCAAGGTAGAACTGATTGATTTAAAACAACAGGTACTACAGTACGGCCTGGCACAGCAAACCCTGCAGCAAATGCAACAACAGTTGCAGGCCGGCAAACAGGTGATGTTGTTTTTAAATCGCCGCGGTTTTGCGCCCGCTCTTAGCTGTCAGGAATGTGGCTGGTTAACTGAATGTCAGCGTTGTAGTGCCTTTACTACGTATCACAAGCATAGCCGACAGCTGGTGTGTCACCACTGTGGTGCGACCCGTGCCGTGCCGCGCCAATGTGGCGGCTGTGGCAGCCCACGGCTGGCACCCGTTGGTCAGGGAACCGAACAACTGGAAGAACATCTGACCACCCTATTTCCGGATATTCCGGTCACCAGACTGGATCGCGACAGCACCCGCCGCAAAGGTGCTTTTGCCAGCTTGTTATCCGAAATTGAACAAGCTGGCCCCAGATTGATTCTGGGTACCCAGATGTTGGCAAAAGGCCATCATTTTCCTTTTGTTACGCTAGTGGTCATCGTCGATGTAGACGGCGCTTTGTACAGTGCCGATTTTCGTGCACCCGAGCAACTCGGCCAACTGCTAACCCAAGTCGCCGGCCGTGCTGGTCGTGGCCATGATAAAGGTAAGGTGCTACTGCAAACCCAGCACCCGGAACATGCATTACTGCAGGATATTATTTTAAACGGTTATGCTGCCTTTGCCCGCAGTGCCTTGCTAGAGCGCCAGCAAACTTTTTTACCGCCTTGCCAGCATCTGGCGTTATTTCGGGCCGAGGCGCATCAGAGCGAGCCGTGTCAGCAACTATTACAGCAACTGGCCACGTTTTGTCAGCAATACCCCAGTGTACAATTGCTTGGCCCCTTGTTATCACCGTTAGAGCGCAAAGCGGGTAAATATCGCTGGCAGCTCCATTTATACGCCAAACATCGGCCGCAACTGCACCAGTTACTGAGCGCGTTATTAATTGAAATCCCGAAATGGCCGCTGAGTCGGAAAATAAAGTGGCAACTGGATGTCGATGCGCTAGATCTGAGCTAAGTCGCGGCAGATCGGCGCTGTGTGGTTTCCTTTTCTGTCGATCCGGGTAGAATACGGGTTGATCTAAAAACAGGTAATTAATTCGTCGTATGCCACAAAGAGATTATGTACGCGCCAGCCGTCCGAAAGCGCCAGCCAAAAAAGCCGGTGCAGCCAGGGGCGGTCGTGGTAAAGCGCCAGCAGCTGCGTCTAAACCCTGGCTGCTGATTGCCCTGACTTTACTGACGCTGAGCGTCTTTATTTACGGCTTATGGTTTTTACGGCAACAACCGGTCGTCACACCTGAGCCGGTCGCGGCGCCGGTGAAGGTTGCCCCAAAGGACGAATTACCACCCAAGCCACAAGCTGAGCCTTATCAGTATATTAAAGAGCTCGAAAATAAAGAGATTACCGTCGAGGTACCGCAGCAGCAACGTAGCGTACCAGCGGTATTGCAATGTGGCTCGTTCCGGCAGCAAAACCAGGCCGAACAAATGAAAGCGCAGATCGCCTTTGCTGGCATTGCAACTGATGTGCGCCGCACCGAGGGCAGCAATGGCGTTTGGTTTAGAGTTGTTGCCGGGCCCTATGAGTCGCGACGTGCCGCCACCGCCGATATGAACCGTTTACGCCAAATGGGGATAAATACTTGTCAGGTACGCAACGTCACTTGAAAAATGTGAGTTGCCCCCTTACTTAAGCCTTATGTTTCTGCCATAGGGCTTTTTTTATGACTACGATCGTCTCTGTTCGCCGCAATGGCCATGTTGCCATTGGTGGTGATGGCCAGGTTTCACTGGGCAATACCGTAATGAAGGGTAATGCCCGCAAGGTTCGCCGCCTTTATCATAATAAGGTACTGGCCGGTTTTGCCGGCGGCACCGCTGATGCCTTTACGCTGTTCGAACGCTTCGAAGCCAAGCTGGAAATGCATCAGGGCCACTTAATGCGCGCCGCCGTTGAACTGGCGAAAGACTGGCGTACCGATCGTATGCTGCGTAAGCTGGAAGCCCTGTTGGCGGTGGCCGATGCTAATACCTCACTGATTATCACCGGTAATGGTGATGTGCTGCAGCCAGAACATGATTTGATTGCCATTGGCAGTGGCGGCCCCTTTGCCCAGGCTGCCGCCACCGCTTTGTTACAAAATACTGAGCTCAGCGCCCGCGATATCGTGGAAAAAAGCCTGAAAATTGCCGGTGATATCTGTGTCTACACCAATCACCACCAGACTATTGAAGAATTGTAAGCAGGTAGCCCATGTCTGATATGACCCCAAGAGAAATAGTCCACGAACTGGATCGCCATATTATTGGCCAGAACAAAGCCAAACGGGCTGTCGCCATCGCGCTGCGTAATCGTTGGCGCCGCATGCAATTAGATCCGGCGCTGCGCCAGGAAGTGACGCCAAAAAATATTCTGATGATTGGCCCAACCGGTGTCGGTAAAACCGAAATTGCCCGCCGCCTGGCCAAGCTGGCGAACGCGCCCTTTATTAAAGTCGAAGCGACCAAGTTTACCGAAGTCGGCTATGTCGGTAAGGAAGTGGAAAGCATTATCCGTGATCTGACAGACAGCGCGGTGAAGATGTTTCGCGAACAGGCCATTGCCAAAAACCGCTTTCGGGCCGAAGAAGCCGCTGAAGAGCGGATCCTCGATGCGCTGTTACCCAAACCCAAAGACGCCTGGGGCGAGCCGGAAAAAGCCAGCACCGACTCCAATACCCGGCAGATCTTCCGTAAAAAACTGCGTGAAGGCCAGTTAGATGACAAAGAAATCGAACTGGAACTGTCGCAAGGGCCCATTGGCGTAGAAATTATGGCGCCGCCGGGGATGGAAGAGATGACCTCGCAATTGCAGAGCATGTTCCAGAGCCTGGGCAGTGAGAAAAAGAAAAAACGTAAGCTGAAAATTAAAGATGCTTTCAAGCAGCTGATTGAAGAGGAAGCCGCCAAACTGGTCAATCCGGAAGAGCTGAAAGCCGAAGCACTGGATGCGGTAGAGCAAAATGGCATCGTGTTTCTGGATGAAATTGACAAAATCTGTAAGCGCGGCGAAACCAGCGGCCCTGACGTATCGCGCGAAGGCGTACAGCGTGATCTGCTGCCATTAATCGAAGGCTGCACAGTAAATACCAAGCATGGTATGGTCAAGACCGACCATATCCTGTTTATCGCCTCAGGAGCCTTCCAGATGAGCAAGCCGTCGGATCTGGTGCCTGAACTACAGGGCCGGTTACCGATCCGCGTTGAGCTGGAAGCCTTAACCGCCGCCGATTTTGAGCGAATTCTGACGGAGCCTAAGGCGTCATTAACCGAGCAGGCGCGTGCCATGCTGGCGACTGAAGGTGTGAAAATTCAGTTTACCGAAGATGGCATTAAACGTATCGCTGCCGCGGCGTTTCAGGTTAATGAAACCACCGAAAATATCGGTGCCCGGCGGCTGTATACGGTGATGGAACGCTTACTGGAAGAGATTTCCTATGATGCCGCCGATCATGCCGGACAACAGATTGCGATTGATGCCGCCTATGTTGAGCAGCATCTGGGCAGCTTGGTGCAGGATGAAGATCTGAGCCGGTTTATCCTGTAATGACCACAGCTTTGGTAAAATTGCACTACCACCGGCAGCGCCGGATCCTGGATCTGGTGGCTGCCAATGGTGACTGTCGCAGCCTCAGCGCAGAATTTCTGCGGGTGCATTCACCATCCGCCGAAGTGCGTGGCCATGGTAACCCCAAATTAGTTGCCAATAAACGGGATGTTGCCATTACCGCCATTACCCCGGTAGGTCACTATGCGGTCAAACTCAGCTTTGATGACGGCCACGATACCGGTTTGTATAGTTTTGCCTATCTGCAACAACTCGCCAGTCAGCAAGAACCGTTATGGCAAGCTTATCTGGCAAAGCTTAAAGCGGCTAATGCCAGCCGAGAGCCTTTGATTAACATTAAATCGCTGTAATCTCAGCTTACAGACCGAACTTAAGCTTGAGGTTAAATGACAGCGGGTTATACTGATGGCAACCCTTAACATGGTATGGAGTTAACCGTGGAATATAATACTTCTGAGCTTTGCGATCTGTATGCCGATCAGGTTGATGTCGTGGAACCGATTTTTGCCAATTACGGCGGCCGGCGTTCTTTTGGTGGACAAATCCATACCGTAAAGTGTTTTGAAGACAATGGTTTGGTGCGTCAGGTACTGGCAGACAGTGGCATTGGCAAAGTATTGCTGATTGATGGCGGTGGCTCCTCACGCCGGGCACTGATTGATGCCGAACTGGCCTCGCTGGCGGCCACCAACGGTTGGGAAGGTATTGTTTGCTACGGCAGTGTACGCGATCTGGATGCCCTGGAAGACTTTGATATCGGTATTCAGGCAGTGAACGCCATTCCGATTGGCGCTGACGATAATGGCTTTGGTGAAACTGAGGTGCCTGTCAATTTTGCCGGCGTGACGTTTTTACCTGGCGATCATCTGTATGCCGACAGTACCGGCATTATTTTATCGCCGGAAGCGCTGGATATTGAGTAAGTGATGCCTGCGATTCAGTATCTTACAAAGGCGCAGTTAAGCGCCTTTTTTCAACCCCGTCCGGGTGAAAGCCGTCTGGCCGAACAATGCCAACTGCCGGATCCAGCATTGGACTTAGGTGCGAATTTAGCCCGCCATGCCGCAACGGGCGGCCAGTTTGTGTTGCTGGGGATTCCTGAGGATATCGGCCCGCGGGCCAACTGTGGCTTGCCCGGTACCACCTTGGGCTGGCAGGCATTTTTAAGCAAATTTCTCAATCTGCAGGCAAACAGCTTACTGGATGCGCAGCAGCTGTTAGTGCTGGGTGAAGTCAACTGTGCCGATTTACAGCAGCAGAGCAGCAACCTGAACGCCGCTCATGCCGCGGAGCTGATGCAGCTCCGGCAACTCTGTGCTGAGCTGGATGAGCGGGTTGATGCGGCGGTCGCGCCCATTTTTGCTGCCGGTCTTACCCCCATAGTGATCGGTGGCGGTCATAATAATGCGCTGCCGCTGTTGCAGGCGCTACACCGCCATACCGGTCAGGCTGTCAACTGTATCAATATTGATCCCCATGCCGATTTTCGTGCGCTGGAAGGTCGCCATAGCGGTAATGGTTTTAGCTATGCGATGGAGAAGCAGCTACTGCAGCATTATCTGGTACTGGGCCTACACCAGCAAAAAAATAATGCCGCCAGCCTGGCAGCATTGTCGGCCGCCGGTGCCGAGTTTATCAGCTACCAGCAGATTTTTGTGCGCCAACAACTTAGCTGGCAGCAAGCGCTGGATCTGGCTTGCGATAAAGTACTTAGCGCCCATACGCCGCTGGCACTGGAGCTGGATACTGATGCCATTACCGCCATGCCGGCCAGTGCGCTCAATTACAGTGGTATCAGCGTGGCGCAGGCAGAGCAGGCGGTGTATCAGCTTGCCCGCTTCCCTGCGACCGCCTACCTGCACCTGGCCGAAGCCGCGCCGGCGCAGCATCCGTCAGGCGTTAGTGCCGGCCTGAATCATTGTGGTCAGGTACTGAGCCAGCTGGTGCAGGCCTTTATTCTCGGCAAGCAACGCCAGGCCGCCATGGTAGAGTAATAAATACCTGTTATGGTAGCCGGCAAAGGCTGCCGGCTATCACCAGTTGTTTTAACGGCGATACCCCAAACTGATAGCACAGCTCAGCCGGCTGAGTTATCGCATAACAGCCAAAGTCTGCCCGCATACCCGCTTGCAGTTGCCCCCGATCTTTCAGCCCCAGCGCTGTTGCAGCATGGCGGGTGACGCCGAGCAGGGCTTCTTCCGGGGTTAAACGAAACAGCGTGCAGGCCATATTCAGCATCAACTGCAAAGAACAAAACGGTGAGGTGCCGGGATTCAGATCGCTGGCAACCGCCATCGGTACCTGATATTGCCGCAGCAGCGCCAGCGGCGGCAGCTGGGTTTCACGCAGAAAATAATAGGCCCCCGGCAACAATACCGCGACAGTACCGGCTTTCGCCATCGCCGCCACACCGGCTTCATCCAGATATTCAACATGATCGGCCGATAAACCGCCAAACTCAGCCACCAGCGCACTGCCACCCAAATTCGATAACTGCTCGGCATGGGCTTTTACCGGCAGACCTAACGCCGTTGCCGCTGCGAACACCTTGCGACTTTGCGCCACACTAAAACCAATGCCCTCACAGAAGATATCTACGGCATCTACTAAGCCGAGCTGCTGCAAAGTCGGCAACATCTGACACACCGCCTCGATATAGCCATCGGCATTATCTTTAAATTCCGGCGGTAACGCATGCGCGCCCAAAAAGGTTTTGATAATACTGGCCGGATGATGCTGCTCTAGCAAAGCCGCCACTTCTAACAGCTTTTGTTCACTGGCTAAATCCAGACCATAGCCGGATTTGATTTCAACCGTAGTCACCCCTTCACGCAGCAGCGCATTTAAACGATCTTTACCCAGCTTAAACAATTCTTCTTCACTGGCGTCGCGGGTTGCTCGAACGGTACTGGCAATGCCGCCGCCGGCCGCGGCAATTTGCTGATAACTGGCACCTTGCAGACGTAGTTCAAACTCATTGGCACGGTTACCGGCATACAGCAAATGGGTATGGCAATCGATCAGGCCAGGCAGCAGCCACTGCCCCTGCGCATCATAAAGTGGCGTCGTCAGGCTATCAAAAGGCGGCAGCTCGGCCTGAGGCCCGGCATAGGCAATCAGCCCATCCTTAACCGCCAATGCCCCCTGCTCAATAGCACCATAGGGGCTGCCGTTATCTGTCATCGTCGCCAGCTTCGCATTTAGCCATACCGCATCAAAGTCTGCCATTCTGTGCTCCTGTTTACCGCGGCTGTGTTCCATAGCCGGGGTGTTATGCTGTTTAACCACTTTGCAAATAGTCTAACTGAAAAACTTGTATATACAACTAAGATCCGCTATTTTTAGCACATCACTGTGTAACCCTTGCTAACAGGTCAGCCTCGCTATGGCAAAATTTGCCGAAATTAAAGAATTTATGCTGCGCCAGATCGAAAGCGGCGCCTGGCCGGAGCACAGCCGGGTGCCGTCCGAAAATGAGTTGGCAGAGCAGTTCTCCGTCAGCCGGATGACGGCCCGGCGCGCGTTACAGGAACTGACCGAACAGGGTATCCTGTACCGCACCCAGGGCGTCGGTAGCTTTGTCGCCGCGTTAAAATCGCAATCCTCGTTGCTGGAAATCCGCAATATTGCCGATGAGGTGCAAAGCAGTGGCCATGCCTACCGCGCTAAGTTGTTACAGCTCACCGAGCTGCCTTGCCCGACTATCGTGGCGACGGCTTTGGGGTTAAAACGCAATGAGCCGGTATTCTTCTCGCTGATCGTGCATTACTCCGATGCTCTGCCACTGCAACTGGAAGCGCGTTATGTCAACCCGAAACAGGTGCCGCTGTATACCCAACAGGATTTTCAGGAAATCACCCCGCATCTGTATTTAAGTCAGATCGCACCGCTGACCGAAGCCGAGCATATTGTTGAAGCTATCTGGCCGGATGATTTTACCTGTCAGCAGTTGCTGCTGAAAAAACCCGAACCCTGCCTGCGTCTGACCCGCCGCACCTTTAGCCGTGACGGCGCGGTCAGCCTGGCCTATTTAACCTCTCCCGGCAGTCGTTACCGGCTGGGAGGCCACCTTAACTTTGCCCTACCCCGCTAACCGAGGTTGCTATGAACGATAACCGCATTGATAAAAGCCGGGTGATCCGCGCCCCCCGAGGCAGCCAAATCACCGCTAAGAGCTGGCAAACCGAAGCCGCCAAACGCATGCTGATGAATAATCTGGATCCGGAAGTGGCCGAACATCCCCAAGCGCTGGTGGTGTACGGCGGTATTGGCCGTGCCGCCCGCAACTGGGCCTGCTTTGATAAAATCGTCGAAGTACTGGACCGGCTGGAAGATAACCAAACCCTGCTGGTACAAAGCGGGAAACCGGTTGGCGTGTTTCCGACGCATCCGGATGCGCCACGGGTACTGATCGCCAACTCGAATCTGGTGCCGGCCTGGGCCAACTGGCAGCACTTTAACGAGCTGGACCGCAAAGGCCTGATGATGTACGGCCAGATGACGGCCGGCTCCTGGATCTATATCGGTACTCAGGGCATTGTGCAGGGTACTTATGAGACCTTTGTCGCTATTGCCAAGCAACACTTTGCCGGCAAGGCAGCAGGCAAGTGGATCCTGACCGGCGGCCTCGGTGGCATGGGCGGCGCCCAGCCACTGGCCGCGACGATGGCGGGCTTTCATATGCTGGCCTGTGAAGTGGATGAGAGCCGCATCGATTTCCGGCTCAAGACCCGCTATCTGGATCAAAAAGCCTACTCGCTGGATGAAGCTTTGGCTATGTTAGAACAAGCCAAAGCCAGCGGTAAACCGACCTCAATCGGCTTGCTGGCCAATGCGGCCGATGTGTTTAGCGAGCTGGTGGCCCGCGGTATCACGCCGGATGTGGTCACCGATCAAACCTCGGCGCACGATCCACTGAATGGCTATCTGCCACAGGGCTGGACGCTGGAGCAGGCGAAAGCCAAACGTACGGAGGATGAAGATACCGTGGTCGCGGCCGCTAAAGCCTCAATGGCCGTACAGGTAAAAGCCATTTTGGCCATGCAGCAGCGCGGTGCAGTAGCAACGGACTATGGTAATAATATCCGCCAGATGGCAAAGGATGTCGGTGTAGCCAATGCCTTTGATTTCCCTGGCTTTGTACCCGCCTATATCCGGCCACTGTTTTGTCAGGGCATTGGCCCTTTCCGTTGGGTAGCACTGTCTGGCGATCCGCAAGATATCTATAAAACCGACGCCAAGGTAAAAGAGCTGATCCCGGACGATCCGCACCTGCATAACTGGCTGGATATGGCGCGTGAACGCATTCAGTTTCAGGGCTTGCCAGCACGGATTTGCTGGATCGGCTTAAAAGATCGCGCCCGCATTTCGCTGGCCTTTAATGAGATGGTGAAAAACGGCGAACTCTCAGCCCCCATTATTATTGGCCGCGATCATCTGGACTCCGGCTCCGTTGCCAGCCCGAACCGCGAAACCGAAGCCATGCTGGATGGCTCAGATGCAGTATCGGATTGGCCATTACTGAACGCCCTGCTTAATACCGCCGGTGGCGCCACCTGGGTATCGCTGCATCATGGGGGTGGTGTGGGCATGGGTTACAGCCAACACAGTGGTGTGGTGATCCTGGCTGATGGTACCGAGCAGGCTGCCGCCCGCTTAAGCCGGGTGCTGTGGAATGATCCGGGCACCGGTGTAATGCGCCATGCCGATGCCGGCTATCAGATTGCGGTGGACTGTGCTCACGAGCAGGGTCTTGACCTCCCTATGTTAAACAGAGACTAATTTATGCACTACGCCCTACAACTTACTCCCGGCCAACTGACACTGGCGCAGCTGCGTGCCGTGCAGCAAGGCCCGGTCACGGTGACACTGGATCCGGCTGCGATCCCGGCTATCGAAAAATCGGCTGCTTGTGTCGCCGATATTATTAAGCAAAACAAAGTGGTGTACGGTATTAATACCGGCTTTGGGCTGCTGGCCAATACCCGTATCAAGCACGAAGAGCTGGAGCTGTTACAGCGCTCCATCGTGTTATCGCATGCCGCCGGCTTTGGTCAGTTTATGGCCGACAGCACGGTACGGCTGATGATGGTACTGAAAATTAACTCCCTGGCGCGAGGCTTCTCCGGCATCCGTTTAAGCGTGATCCAGTTGCTAATTGACATGGTCAACGCCGGGCTTTATCCGTGCATTCCGGAAAAAGGCTCGGTCGGCGCCTCTGGTGATTTGGCGCCGCTGGCGCATATGGTGCTGCCGCTGATTGGCGAAGGTGAAATCTGTTATCAAGGCCAAATCTATGATGCAAAAGAAGCCTTAGCCCTGGTCGGCTTACAGCCACTGACGCTGGCGGCTAAAGAGGGCCTGGCACTGTTAAATGGTACCCAGGCTTCTACTGCCCTGGCATTGGAAGGTTTGTTCCGGGCCGAAGATTTGTTTGCCGCCGGCAGCGTGGTTGGCGCCTTAAGCGTGGAAGCCGCCCTGGGTAGCCGCGCGCCCTTTGACCCGCGTATTCATCTGGCACGCGGCCAGCAAGGGCAAATTGACGCGGCCGCCATTTACCGCCACCTGCTGCAAGATAGCTCAGAAGTCGGCCAATCACATAAAGATTGCGAAAAGGTGCAGGATCCCTACTCGCTGCGCTGTCAGCCACAGGTAATGGGCGCCTGCTTAACGCAAATACGCCAGGCGGCCGCGGTTTTAGTCGTCGAAGCCAATGGCGTCACCGACAACCCGCTGGTGTTTGCCGACGATGGCGATATCTTATCCGGCGGCAACTTCCATGCCGAGCCGGTAGCGATGGCCGCCGATAATCTGGCACTGGCAATTGCCGAAATTGGTGCCTTGTCGGAGCGGCGGATGGCGCTGTTAATTGATGCCAGCTTAAGTAAGCTACCGGCGTTTTTAGTGCCGAATGGCGGCGTGAATAGCGGCTTTATGATTGCGCAGGTCACAGCAGCGGCGTTGGCGTCAGAAAATAAATCGCTGGCGCATCCGGCCTCAGTGGATAGCCTGCCGACCTCAGCTAACCAGGAAGACCATGTGTCGATGGCCACCTTTGCCGCGCGCAGGCTAGCCGATATGGCCGAGAATACCACCGGTGTGCTGGCCGTAGAGTATCTGGCGGCAGCGCAAGGGCTGGAATTCCGTGCGCCGCTAAAAACCACGCCGCTGTTGGAACAGGCAAAAGCCATCCTACGCGAGCAGGTAGCGTTTTATGATCAGGACCGCTATTTCGGCCCGGATATCGAACAAAGCGCCAACTTACTCCGCGACGGAAAACTGAACCAGTTTATACCGCCGCAACTGCTCTGCAGCTTCTAACAGTCAGACCTACCTTTGCCCGGCTTTGCCGGGCATTTTCTATCTCATTGCTGGCTAGACCAGTATCTAAAAACCTGTTAACGTTAATCCAGCAGCCAGAGAGCAATTATCAAACTATAACTATACTGAAATCTGGCCAGACAGGGGCTTACGCTATGAAGTTAAAAGTTGCGCATAAAGTTATTATTGGCTTTGGTTTTATTACGCTGTTATTGCTAATTGCCAGCCTTTCTGCCCTAAGTAGCTTCCGCAGCATTACCAACGCTAATACCCAAGTAAACGAACTGGCGGTACCCGCACAACAACAAAGCAATCTGGCACAAATTCAGTTACTACGCCTTGCCAGACTAACAGCCTCAGGCTTTACTGCCGAACAGCTGTCCGAGATCCAACGCTACCAGCAGAACTTTTTACAAGAACAAGCACAATTTGGTCAACTGGTAGCAAACTTTCCGCAATTGAGCGCAGGTGGCGAGTTACAACAAAGTCTGGATAGTGCCACGCAACATGCGAATCAATCTATAGCCGCCACCACACAGATGTTTAATGCCCGCTTGCAAAGCCTCAATCATCAGTCCGAGCTAACCGAGGAGCTCGCTCAGTTGGAAGTTTTGCTGGACGAGGCCGGTGCAGTCTTGATTGAACTGAGCGAACTAGAGTTACCGCGTAACCGCCAAACTGCCGAGATTATCGCCGGTACCGCAGCCCGCCTCGATGGCCAACTCGTCGGGCTGGTTAACACACTTAGGGAAACCGCGGGTTATAGTGAATATGCGCAGTTTGAGCGCAACAAAGATAACATCAGCTTTGCCCTCAGCGATATGCAGGTTAACGTCGACTATCTGGCTCAATTAGCCGATGGTATTAACACCGATGGTTTGTGGCAGCAATTCGCTGAACAATGGCAGCAATTAACAACACAGCTGGCAAAAGACACTAATCTGGTACAGCTGAAACAGTTACAAATGGCGGAGCAACAACGCGCCAGAGCAGAGTTACAAAACGCCGAACAACAAGCCGAGCAGGCACTGGTGCTATTAGGTAAAGTGGTAGCGGCAGCAGACCAGCAATTTAATAGCTTACAACAGCAGCTTACCGGCGCCCTAAGCTCAGGTAGCCAGCGTACCTGGTTAATTATGCTGATACTAATTATTCTGGCTGCAACCACCGCTTACTTTACGATCAGTGCCATGCTCAAACCACTGGCTGGTATCAACCATGTGTTGGGCTATGCTGCTGAAGGCGATCTGACCCGCACCCTAAAAATTCAGCAACAAGATGAATTTGGCGCCCTGTCAGAAAAGGTCAATAGTCTGATCACAGCACTAAGCAGTCTGCTAACCAATATCCAGCAAAATGCGGCCGCACTGAATACTACATCTCATCGTTCCACTCAGGCGGTCAGTGAGATCAATCAGTCACTGCATTTACAACAACAGCAAATCAGTAGTGTTAATCAAATTACCGAACAACTTGCTACCAGTACTGCAGCAGTCGCCAACCATGCTGCTGACGCCGGCGAGGCGATGCAGCAAGCCTTGCAACAAAGCCAGCAAATTAGTCGCTTGGCGGCCGATAATAATCAGCGCATCAATAAACTCGCACAACAGCTGGTTAGTACCAGCGCCATTATGCACAAGGTCAATGACGAGTCGACCAATATTGGCGGCATCCTGACCACCATTAGCGCCATTGCCGAACAAACCAATTTACTGGCCTTGAATGCGGCTATTGAAGCGGCACGCGCCGGTGAGCAAGGACGTGGTTTTGCGGTGGTAGCCGATGAGGTCAGATCGCTGGCAGGCCGTACTCAGCAAGCAACCCGCGAGATCCGGCAAATGATTGAGCATTTGCAACAACAAAGTAGCCAAGCAGTTAGCGCCGTACTTAGCGGTAATAAAGATGCCGAAGACTGTGTACAAACGATGACAGCGTTAGTCGAGGCCTTAGGTCAGGTTACGGAAGCAATGAGCGCGACGCTGGAAATCAGTAGTGCCGTCAATCAGGCCAGCAGCAGTCAGCGCCAGCTTGGCCAGGCGATCAACGACAGTATGCACCAGATGGTTGGCCTGGCGCAGCAAAGCGCCAATCAGGCTGAACAAACGCTGAGCAATAGTGCTGAAGTCGCGACCCTGGCGACGCAACTTCAGAGTGCAGCTGCCCGCTTTAAAATTTAATCCGGGCAATAGGCTAACGCGGCTCTGGCATCGGCAAAGCGAAACGCAAAACCACTATCCTGACAAAAAGCGCTACTACTCACCTGCCGCGCCGGCTCGGTTGCGGGCCCGCTCAGGTCGATACTGTCTGCGACCTGGCCTAAACTGTTAGCTGCCGCCTGATAGAATTCTGTTTTAGTTACCCGCTGTGGTGAACTCAGGTTATAGCAGGCGTGGGGCAAGGGCCAGCGGCTGAGAATTTGTAACACGGCAGCCGCCACATCGGCACTATGCACCATATTGACCGGCTGCATCGCCCCGCTCATTACACGACCTTGGACAAAGCGACCAGGATGCCGGCCCGGCCCCATTAAACCGGATAAGCGCAACGTTAGCCAGTTATCCTGCTGTTGCAGCGCCTGCTCACCGGCTGCCAACAGGGCTACCCGTGGCTGAGTCAGTTGCAGCTCGCTCCGCTCGTTAACGACGCCACTGAGCCCCTGATAAATACCGGTTGAGCTAATATGGATCCCGCCCTTTATCCCTGCAGCCTGGGCTAACTGCGCCAGTTGTTGTAATACCTGCGGATAGTCCGACACTCCTCCTTGCCGAGCACCGGGCGGAATAGTGCAAATTAGCCAGGCATCCTGAAAAAGCGCCAACTGTGCAGCAGACCAGGGCGACTGAAAATCCAGGGCGATACCTTGGATCGGTGCCGGCAAAGTCTCTGCTGCCGCTTGCGTGCGCCGGCTGCCAAAAACCTGGTAACCCGCGGCAGCCAGCACCGGCGCAAGTTGTTGCCCCAACCAGCCACAGCCAATAATCAGTACTTTTTCTGCCATTAAGTTACTCCGGCAATACCGCATACAAGCCGCTAAACTCGGCGCAAAGCTCACCTTCGGCAAACAACTGTACAGTAATTTGCTGCTTCACTCTTTTGCCTTGAGCCAGTGGTCTGAGATCGCCATGCACGGCAGCAAGTTGACAGACTGCTGTCGGTTGGCGGCGTATAGGTTTCAGATAGCGGATATTAGCATCGGCCAACACTTGGGCGCCATGCAGGCCCAGACTTTGTAACTGTAAATACAGCATGCCCCAGCCGGTTAACGTCGCCAGCGTGTAGATACTGCCGGCAAACATGGTCTGATGCAGATTAATATTGGGTGGCAGCGGCGCCGTGCATTGCAGCTGATAACCATCACATTGTTCAATCTGCAGTTGCATATAGGCACTAAGCGGAATAGTACTATGCCAGGTTTGTTGCAGGGACTGGCACCACTGTTGCCATTCCGCCGCGCTGCCAGCCAGACACAGCTGCTTTTGCATCCGCTGATGCGTAATACCAAACTGGGTCGGCGCTGTTGCGACGACCCGATACCCTTGACGCTGATAAAATGCCAGCGCGCTGTCGCGGGCGTTTAGTACGATATATTTCGTCCCCAGCTGCACCGCCTGCTGCTCTAGTGCCTGTAAAATACGGCTACCGGCGCCTTTGCCCTGCCATGACTCGGCCACCGCCATATAGCGGACCTGAGCAGTGTCACTATCAACTTGATGTAAACGCCCGACAGCCGCGACCTGCCCTTGTGGATCCAGTAGCATCTGATGAAAGCTGCTTTGCTCCAACTCATCCCGCTCTGAACCCGGCGGTTGCTGCCAGGGTGCGCGCAGCACCTGCCAACGCAGCTGATAATAGGCCTGCCACTGTGCCGGAGTTTGCGGACTAGCCAGGGTTAAGGTTTTTGCCATGAGCGGCTCTCCAGCATAAAAGTAACGGGGCCGTCGTTGGTCAGACTAACCTGCATATCGGCAGCAAACTGGCCAGTTGCAACTTGAAGCCCCAGCTCACGGCAGTAAGTGCAAAATGCCTGATAATACTGCTGCGCCAATGCCGGTGCTGCTGCGGGTGTAAAGCTGGGACGCAGCCCGGATTGAGTATCCGCTGCCAGGGTAAATTGTGACACCACCAGTAAGGCACCACCAGCCTGCTGTACATTCAGGTTCATTTTACCGTTGTCATCACTAAATACCCGGTAACGGCAAACTTTCTCTGCCAATTTTCGCAGATCGGCTTCGCAATCCCCGGCTTCAACCGCCAATAACACCAATAAACCCCGTTCGATTGCGCCAACCCTAATGCCGGCGACCTCAACTTTGGCCTGACTGACTCTCTGAATTAATGCTTTCATTGACTACTCTGTTTCAGTTTCAACTGCGTTGACCGCACGTTCCGGTACCGGACAAACTTCATCTTCCCGACATTGCCCGCTCTCACGCTGTTGCAATAAGGCTGTGAGCTCTGCACCGAGTAATACCACCATCCACGACAAGTGTACCCAGACAAATAAGATCGGTAATAAAGCTAAAGCGCCATAAATGGTTTGATAGGCTGTGAAATGGGTTACATACAACGCAAAACCGTATTTGGAAAACTCAAACAATACCATCGCCAGTAAGGCGCCCCATAGTGCATGCTTAACACGAACTTTAAGATTTGGTACCACCAGATACAGGATAAAAAACGCTGCCAGCGACATCAGATAGGGAACCAGCTCCAGCACCAGCGTCGAAAAGCCGGGCGTATAATCGTCAGCAAAAGCACTTAAACGAACCAGATAAGAGGTTACGCCAATCGACAAACCAAATAAAATCGGCCCTAGTGTTAGGATCATCCAGTAAATTGAAAACGAAATCACCAGCCGAGGCCGGCTGGTCACCCGCCAGATTTTATTCAGGGTTTTATCAATATTATGGATCAGCAACAGCGCTAGTATCACCAACGCCAGAATACCGACTGCCGTCATGCTACCGGTATTACCGATAAACTGCGTGAGATAAGCCTGGATTTCATCTCCACGCGACGGAATGACATTGGCATAGATAAACTGCTCCATATTCGTGCGAAACTCCGCAAACATCGGAAAAGCACTGAGCATCGCAAACATCACTGTCACCAGCGGCACCAGCGATAGTAACGAAATATAGGTCAGATAACCGCCGATTACCTGGATCTGATCTTGTTGACAACGCTGCCAATAGGCTTTGATAAAGTCGATACTTTGTCGCCAATAGCCTTGCCAGCCAGAAAATTGCATAAAAACTCCATGCTCGTCGCTTTTCATCGCATAGCCCGAAATAAAAGGATACTGGAAAAGATCAGTGCAAACCAGCCACTCGCATTTGCTGTTTATTTGTAAAAAAATGTAACGAATCGGCTATTTTAGCTGCATCCAGCGGCAAGATCCGCTATCTTTGTACCCGGATTAACCCAAAAAAGGAAACCCAACATGAAATTAGCAACGCTGGCGTTAGCCGGTATCATGGCGCTGATGGTTGCTGGTTGTGCCTCAACGGACGAGAATCGCTCCGCTCGGAAATCAACCGGCCAGACCATCGTTAATGAGAATGGTGAAGTCACTCACATTTGTCACACTGAAAAACCAACAGGTTCGCGTATTGGTGAACGGGTTTGTCGTACCGTAGAGCAAATTGAGCGTGATCGCGAAGCGGCCCGGGCTGAAGCCGCCCGTATGCAGCGTAGCAGCATGACAGCACCAGTGGGCGGTTAAACATCGCCGGGGATGTGGCAGTTGCCGCTGCCACATCCTAGCTCCTGTTACGGTGTGCGCACAACAACACCAAGCCCAGCCCCGACAATACCAGCCCCCCCGCAACCAGCAACCTGCTGTGCATAGGCTCAGCAAGCAGAATGACCGCGAGTAATGCTGCAACAACTGGTACCGCTAATTGTACCGAAGCCGCCTGCATCGCCGATAATGCCGGCAACACCCGATACCAGATCGCATACCCAATACCTGAAGTTAATGCACCTGAAGCCACAGCCAGCAACACACCAGACAGATCCCACTGCCAATATTGCCAGCCAAGCAGAGTGATAACGCTAGCTAATGGCACGCTACGTACAAAATTACCCGCAGTAACTAATAATGCCGGCCCGCCGGTTCGCCCTAACAGCGAGTACAGGCCCCAGGCCATCCCGGCACCAATCATCAGTAATCCGGCACCGGCAGAAGGTGCCGCTGCACCTGGCAAGAGTAAATACACCATACCAGACAGGGCCATTAGTGCCCCCAACCATTGCCAGCGAGTAACCTGCTCACGCTGTCTGACACTATATAACAACATTGTCAGTTGTACGGCAGCAAACAAGATTAACGCACCGGTTGCCGTATCTAACTGCAGATACGCATACGAGAACAAGATGGCATAACCAAACAAACTGAGGGCACCGAGCCAGGACCCGGCGACGCGAAGCTGGCGCTGTTCCCACCAAACCAGGAACAGTAATGTCAGGGCGCCCGCTGTCAGACGCACCAGGGTAAAACTGTTCGCATCGATCTCGGTAAGCGTAAAGGCGGCCCGGCTTAATAAACTATTGCCGGCAAACGCCAGAATGGATAACGCAGTCAGAATCAGTATGCGCCAAAATGTCAAAGTGTGCCCCGCCATGTTCTATTTTAAAGAATTTATTATTGAATTTTATTCGATATATTCGTTTTATTCAGCCTGCTAGACTACCGCTGTTGATGCAGCTCACTGCTCGTTGTTCAGTATTATCACATCCGGAGGTACCGATGTTAGAGATTATTCGCGCTAATCAACGTGGCCGTGCCCACTTTGGCTGGCTGAAAAGCCAGCATACTTTTTCCTTTGGTGATTACTACAACCCACAGCAAATGGGGTTCTCAGCATTAAGGGTAATCAACGACGATGAGGTAGCACCCGGCGCCGGTTTTAGTACCCATGGTCACCGCAATATGGAAATTATCAGCTATGTGCTGCGCGGGAAAATTGCCCATAAAGATTCTGCCGGTAATGAAGAAATTTTGCCGGCCGGTGAATTCCAGTTAATGAGTGCCGGCAAAGGTATTTATCACAGCGAATATAATGCCAGCCAGACAGAGATCCTAAAATTTTTGCAAATCTGGATTGAGCCAAATCAGCGCGATGGTGAGCCAGGATATCAGCAAAAGGACTTTGGCAACCAGGCTGGCTTAACCTGGGTGATCACCCCCGATGGCCGTGATGGCACCTTGCGCATCAAGCAGGATGCCGCTTTGGCGCAGCTGCTGTTAACCAAAGAGCAAGTATTAGATTTTCCGGTACAAGCCGGTCGCGCTTACTATCTGCATCTGATTGAGGGAGAGCTGGCCTTAGCGAATGTAACATTGGCAGCAGGCGATGGTTTAAAGATCGCAGCTGTCGACAAGCTGCAGGGCGTGGTAACGCAGGGGCCGCTGCGAGCGCTATGGTTTGATTTACCGCTGTAACACGAGATTGCCTGTTAGCCCGACCTTAGCGGGCTAACACAGAGCTGCAGACACTGAGAGCGCGCCAGTAACCATAACGCTACTTGTCGTGACTGAGCTGCATCAAACGTTCAAAGCTGGCTAACGGCAGCGCCTGAGCAAACTCTAAGCCAAGCCGCACCGTACCGGTGGGTCGGGTACTGCGCTTCACCATGGCCGCGACCGTCGGCAAAGTGTCAGGTAACAACAGACTTAACTGCTCGCCGCGCCCTATTAACGGAGCCTCTTGGCTTAAGGCCAATAAGCCGCCTTTTACCGACAAATCTAACAATTCCGCCTCAATTTGCTCGCCGGCTGCCAGCTGGATCTTAACCGGGATGCGCACCGGGTTGCGCTTATCAGAGCGCAGTGATAAGTACTGCGCCACTTCCGGATAGCGAATAACCAACAACCGGTATGGATGGCTTATGACATTTAAAATTTCAGATTTAAAAGCATAAACTCTGCCCTGCT
This sequence comes from Alishewanella sp. WH16-1, assembly GCF_001441695.1. NCBI lineage: Bacteria > Pseudomonadati > Pseudomonadota > Gammaproteobacteria > Alteromonadales > Alteromonadaceae > Alishewanella > Alishewanella sp. WH16-1. The sequence continues at coordinate 34,501 of NZ_LCWL01000075.1, forward strand.
CAGCCTCTGCCACAAAACGGCATATCAACCCGGTTCGTTGTGACAACATGTTTTTTGGTAGTGCCGGTTCAGTCGCAGCGATTCTGAGCAACAGAAATTGTCGCTTTTCGAACCCCACTAACTCAGCCCGGATTCGAAACGCTGAGTTAACTAATAACTGGACTTCTAGCCGAAGCCCAAGATTAAACGCCTGCCAAAATGTTGCGTCCGGCTCCAACTCTGCTAGCGTCACCGAACCTTTACTTTCTATTTTCATCTATCAGCCTGGCATCCAGAAAGACTATTAGTGGATTCTAACAAAAGTTACAGATACCACCTATAAGACTTTGGCTTAGTCCAGCAGGACATTCTAAAAATAAGAACAAATAGATAAATTATATCCAATTTTAACAATCAATAATCTGCACTATAGTTACCTCATCGACAACAGTTAGTTCGACAACAGTAAAAAATTCACTTAATTTGAGGTTACCGATATGAATAAAGCAACAGCGTTAATTCAACAAATTACTACAACCCAAGCAGGCTGGGGTGCCTTAGCACTGCGGGTTCCGGTCGGCATTATTTTTGCGGCTCATGGCGCACAAAAACTATTCGGCTGGTTTGGCGGTTATGGTTTAGCGGGCACAGGCGCCTGGATGGACAGTATTGGCTTAACACCTGGTGTGGTAATGGCCTTTTTGGCGGGCGCGGCAGAGTTCTTTGGTGGTCTGGCGTTAATCCTCGGATTCTTAACCCGGCCTGCCGCGGCGGCACTGGCATTCGCCATGTTGGTTGCCATCTTTAGCGTACACTTTGAAAACGGTTTGTTTATGAGCAACAATGGCTACGAGTTTGGCTTAGCGTTATTAGCAGCCAGTGTCTCCTTGCTGTTCAGCGGGGCGGGTAAAGTATCTGTCGATGCGTTAATCAGCCGCAAGCACTAACTTCGCCAGGCAGTTTGCCTAAGCCGGCAAACTGCCTCTTTTGCAGGAGCGACAGATGGCACGTTCAACGTTGGAACAATGGCGGATGTTTAAAGCCGTCGCCGAACATGGTGGTTTCCATCAGGCAGCTGAAGTTGTCTATAAGAGCCAGTCTACGGTACACCACGCTGTGCACAAACTGGAACAAACTCTTGATGTCCAGCTGTTTCAGGTGGAAGGCCGGAAAACGACGCTTACCGCTGCCGGTGAACAATTATTACGCCGGATTAACTTTTTGCTGGCCGAAGCAGATCGGATGGAAAATGTCGCACTGAATTTAAAAGCCGGCGTAGAATCCAAACTGAGTATTGCCGTGGATGAGGCTTTCCCGCGCGATATTCTCTATCAGACCCTGGCCGCCGTTTCGGCGGAATACCCGCTGATCCGGATCGAATTACTGGAGACTATCTTGTCTGGTGCCAACGAGTTACTGAGCCAGGGTAAAGCAGAAATCGCGGTCTCACCTTTTACCTTGCCGGATAATCTGAATGAAGACCTGTGTCAAATCGAGTTTATTGCAGTAGCCGGGCCGCAACACCCCCTGACTCAGCCAAGACGGGAGCTGGCTTTGGAAGAGTTGAAACAATGCCGGCAAATCGTGTTACGTGATTCGGCACAGCATCAGAAGAAAGATGTCGGCTGGTTAGGATCAGAGCAACGCTGGACTGTAAGCCATGTTGCAACGTCAATTGAGTTATTACGTAAGAATTTGGGCTTCGCCTGGTTACCTAAGCATGCCGTACAACCCTTTTTGGATAATGGTGAACTCTTACCCTTACAACTCCCCCGTGGCAGCAGCCGTACCTTCACTTTTTATTTGAATTTTAATGATGCTGATACACTTGGCCCGGTAGCACGTAGCTTCTTAGGTCATTTACGCTACCTGAGTAATGATTAACAGACCATGGAGAGCAAATAATGAGTAATCAACAACCACAGATTGATGCGGATTGTGAACTGGGGCAAAGCTGCCCTGGCATCGCGATGATTATCGAACCTAAAGCCAAAGATCTCGGTGGTTTTACCGTGCGTCGTTGTCTACCCGTGAGGCAGCAGCGTAATGTCGGTCCCTGGATCTTCTTCGACGAAATGGGCCCGGCGCAGTTTGAGGCAGGTAGCGGGGTTAACGTCAGACCCCACCCTCATATCAACCTGGCAACAGTGACTTATCTGTTTGCCGGCGAAATTCTGCACCGCGACTCGCTGGGCAGTTATCAGGCAATTCAGCCAGGTGATATTAATTTAATGGTCGCTGGGCGTGGCATCGTGTACTCTGAACGTGAACGGCCCGAAGTGCACCAACAAGCACATCCTTTGCATGGCTTGCAGTTATGGCTGGCGCTGCCAGAAGCCGACGAAGAATGCGATCCTGGTTTCTATCATTATCCCTCTGACAGTATTCCAACCCTGGAGCTGGCTGGCGTGCCAGTTCGGGTGATGATTGGTCAGGCATACGGCGTGACCTCGCCAGTGAAAACCTTCTTCGAAACACTCTATCTGGAGGCTCGTTTACAGGCAGGGCAAACGTTGAAACTGCCACCAGCCGCTGAGCGGGCGCTGTATTTAACGCACGGCGAACTGACGCTGCGGGGAAGCCGCATTCAGGCACAACAACTGGTGGTATTAAGCGCTGAGACTGAGCTGGAAGTTTGCGCCAGCACTGACTGTCAGCTGGCGCTGATTGGCGGCGAGAGCATTGGCCAACGCTTTATCGAATGGAACTTTGTTTCCAGCAGTAAAGCACGGATTGAGCAGGCCAAAGCCGACTGGCAAGCCGGACGCTTTGCCAAAGTTCCTGGCGATGAGGAAGAGTTTATTCCGTTACCGGGCTAAGTCATCAAGCCGGACACTAAACCGGGTACCAATACCTGGTTTAGAGACCACACTGATCGCGCCGTGCAGATTTTTCTGCACAATGTTATACACTATTGATAGCCCAAGCCCCGTGCCGCCGCGACCGCGTCGGGTGGTAAAAAAGGGTTCGAAGATCCGCTGCTGTGCGTCTTTTGGGATGCCACAGCCATTATCGGTCACCCGGATTTGCACCCGATCTGCTGCCAGGGCTTCAGTTTCGATCACGACCAACGGCACCTTGTCAGCTGCTAAGTCTTCAAACGCATGGATACAGGCATTGGTGATAAGGTTAGTCAGCACCTGCGCAATCGCCCCGGGGTAAGAACTGAGCGTGACGCCACTATGCAGAGCCAGCTCAATCTGCACCTGATGCTGTTTACAAAAAGGCAGTAAGGTATTGACGACAGCCAGAATGTAATCATCAATCGCAAAACGATGCAGCTCGTAGTGTGACTGATCAACAGCACTCTGCTTAAATTGGCTGATTAACTCGGCTGCCCGTAACAGATTGCGTTCTACCAATTCAGCAGAGCTTTGTAATTCCGTCAACGTCTGCTGCAGTTGGCTTTTCCCCAAAGTGCCGGCGTTGATACTTTGCTGGACCGTGTTTAACAAATAATTGCAATGCGAAATCCCGGTTAAACCGATGCCAACCGGTGTGTTGACTTCATGTGCAATACCGGCAACCAAACTACCCAAGGAGGCCATTTTCTCGGATTCAATTAAATGTTGCTGGGTTTGTCTTAACTGATCCAATGTTTGCTGCAAATGCGCAGTGCGCTCTGACACCAGGCTTTCCAGACGCTCGTTGCTTTGTTCCAGTTGCTGCTGATAGCGCAAGCGCTCTGCCGCCGCTAGTATCCGACCATACAGATCAGATAAGGCGCCAACAAAGCCCGCATCCTCATCGGTCCACTGCCGCGGTGCACCGGTTTGCTCACAACAGATAATGCCGATAACTTCGCCCTGATAGCGCAGTGGCACATCCAACATCGACCAGATATCCTGCGGCAACAGGTAAGACTCGGTAAATTCCGACGTTGCCGGATCCGTTCGCGCCTTACTGGCATTGATTACCCGCTTTTTATCCAGCTCAGCAAAATAGCGCGGAAACTGCTGACGACTTAATACCGGCAAGGCATCGCTGATCCCGGCCTGCAAACAACAGATTTGCTGGCATTGGATAGCGTCACGCTGCGGGTTATATAACCAGATACTGGCCCGGCTAATTGCCAGCCCCTGCAAGCAACTTTGCAATAAACGTTGCTCTGCGCGCGCCTTATCACCGCTATCCAGCACGGGATCCATCGATAACGACAGCAGCAAGTTTTCCAGTAAATCGTTAAGCATCGGCGACTAGGCTACCCGGAAGCGTGCGGCGACTTGTTGTAAATCATTACCCAGCTGGCTTAGGTTGGTACTGGCCATCGCGGTCTGCTCACTGGCCTGTGCCGATTGCTCAGCAACATCGCGAATACTAAAAATACTGCGGTTAATCTGCTCTGCTACTGTACTTTGCTGCAGGGCGGCCGCAGCAATTTGCTGATTCATCGCCTGAATGCTCTGCACCGCCTTGCTGATGGTTTCAATTGCCTCGCTCACATTGTCGGCACTGCCCAAAGTATGCTCGGCCAGGCCGGCGCTTTTGGTCATATTAGTGACTGCCGCCTCTGCTTTATGCTGCAGGGCACTGATTAGCTGCTCGATTTGTCCGGTTGACTCCTGAGTCCGGAACGCCAAAGCCCGCACTTCGTCGGCCACCACAGAAAAACCGCGTCCGGCATCGCCGGCCCGCGCTGCCTCAATAGCCGCGTTCAGGGCCAGCAAATTCGTTTGATCGGCAATACTTTTAATCACATCTAACACTGCACCGATATTGCTGCTTTGTTGCTTTAATTCACTGATGGCCTGTGCGGAATTCGCAACTTCGTGCGCCAGGGTTTTAATATGTTGAATGGTTTGGCTAACTACCTGCTCACCCCGCTGCGCTTCAGTAGCCGATTCGGTAGCCGCACTGGATGCCTCCTCAGCATTCTTTGCAACATCCTGCACCGTTGCCGCCATTTCATTCATCGCCGTGGCCACTTGCTCCGTTTCTGCCTTTTGCTGGCTGACTCCAGCCGCATTTTGCTGCGAGATGGCCGCCATCTCCTCCGTGGCGGTGGCCAGCTGGGCGATGCCGGAGGTCAAATTGTGTAGCAGATCCCGTAAGCTGACCGTCATTTGTTGCATTGCCCGCATCAGTTGGCCAGGTTCGTCCAGGCGATCGGTAGGTAAGTTCGCCGTGAGATCACCGGCAGCAATTTTTTCCGCCACACCCACTACACGTTGCAACGGCACCACCACCATAGTAGTGATAGTAAAAGCCGCAGCTATCCCGATTAAGACTGCCAGTAATGCAGCAATAATCACGATGCGCTCAACCTCAGTCACTTGCTGCTCCAGATTACTTAATTGATTAGCAACAGAGTCAGTGCCCGCCTGATCAGCGGCTTGTGCCGCTTCAGTCATTTGCTGCTCGAGCGCATTAGCTGCGGCAGAACCAGACTCTGCAGTAGCTAGTTGCTGTAAAGCTTGTTGATATAAAGCAATGTGTTGCAACATCTGTTGCATTAATGCCCGACTACGCTCAGTGCTAAACTGCGTCAGACTTTTCTCTCCTAACGCTTTAGCATTGCCCGCCAGCTCTACCGCCCGGCGATAATACTGCGGGTCCTGGCGCAACAAAAAATTCTTTTCCTGTTGTCGCGCTTCACTGACCAACAAATTCGCCTCGCTAACGTCAGCTACCAGCTTAAAGCGGCTGTTTAACGTTTCCAGGGCGTTATAACTGATCACAGAGATCACAACCAGGATAAGCAGTACCAAACCAAAACCAGTTAGTAGTTTGGCCCGCACGCTGATATTTTGCAGCGATTTAGTGAATGCACCCATAGCAGCATATTCCTATCTGTTTGTTTTCTTTTAATTATTATTATAAGAAGCGAATTTAAACGCTTTATCAGTGTATAAGGTTTAACTGATTTGGCAAGTTGGAGCAGCACTGATTATTCCCAGCGCCCTTCCTCTTCACGTAACACAAAGCGAATCTTACGCCCATCGGCACACAGCTGCATGACCTCTCGTGGCGAACCATCAGCATTGAGGGTGACCAGCCCGACTCCAGAAGCGTTTAGTAACCGCTCGCCGGGATCGGCCGTTTCCGGTTTGTGAGGTATTACCTGCATCCGGCGGCGGCGGGTAAACCAGTTTAATGGCGAGCGTGGCGAGTACAGCCAACGGTTTAAGCGATCAAAAACATCGAGCAGTTTTTTGGGGAACTCATTCTTCAGGCCACTGCTGGTAATTTGCCACAAGTCAGGTCCACGTCTTTTACCCCTTAACCTGATATCGTAAACAAAGGAGTAGTGCACATCACCCGACAAAATAACAAAGTGCCGCGGCGTTTTCGGGTGCCGGAACAAATTGAGCATGGCATGGGCGGCACCCGGGTGAGCCATCCAGTTTTCTGCATCAACCAACAGCGGCTTACCACACCAGGCAAATACCCGCTGAATGCTTTCAATTAACTTTACACCAAAAATCGGCGCCGGCGAGACCAGAATCACTGCCTCTAACCCCAACAGGCGTTGCTGCAAATCGGTAATGGCTTCCCAATCCATCAACCCAGACGGACTCTCCAGTGAGCGCTCCGAGCGCCAGCGCTGAGTGCGGGTATCCAGCACTAGCAGTGGCGGCTCGGTCGGCCACTGGTATTGCCATTGGTTAAAACGAAATAACTGCTGCAGTAATTTATCGTGCAAGTCCTGCCCCGGCTGCGCCAGCACCTGCTGTACCTGTTGCAGCAAGTCCGCACTAAAGGCTTCAGGACAATTACCCCAACCTTGACACAACAGGTAGCCCAACAAGGCATTACCAATAATCCGTGCTGAAAAATCGTGGTTATAAGCAGCCTGCTCCCAGGCCGCCGTTAAATTCCAATCATCTGTAATATCATGATCGTCGAAAATCATCGCCACCGGTAAATGCGCCAAGGCTCTTCTCACCCGCGGCAATCCTTCAACAAATTGCTGCGATATCTGTTGCTGTTGCTGATATTGTTGTCGCTGCTGTGCGTCCAGTTCCGGTGCAGCTGGCCATACCCCGCTCGCCAGCACCTGTTGCCAGGGCTGCGGCGACCAAACCAATAAATACATTGCCAGCACTTCACCCAGACTAATCAGATGATTATGGGCTGAGTCTGAAGTAAATACCGGTTTACGTACTCCACCGAATACCTTAGTCACCATATCGCGGCTAAGTTTATTATCCGGCAACAAGGCTTCCCGCTTCAGATAGTAAGGCTGCAGCTGGTGCAGTTCGCCGGCACTGGCGACTTCACTGCAGGGTAGCGTTTCATCTGGCAAGCCCAGTTGCGGCAGTAAATGGTGGATGGCAACTAACATGGGTGTCGCCACATCATCAGCATAAATCTGATCGCCACTTAGCATTAACAGTGCCGGCCACTGCTCCGGCGTCGTCTCGGCCAGTAACTGCTCCACCTGCAGTAAACCATCAGCAGCAGGATGATGCGGTTTACGGCAGGAGCCGTGCAACAGTTGCCGCACATCAGGTTGTAAGACAAAAAATGGCTCAGGCTGATCGGTAAAGCACAGATCCGGCGCCCACTGCTGCCAGCTCTCACCGTTTAATAATAACTGGTAGTAAATTGGCTGCTGGGTTGGCAAGGCGGCTGGCAGTTGAAGATCCAGCAACTGAAAGTACAGCTTGGCACCGGCTTTAAGTTCGGTATGTCCGGCTTTTAAATGATCTTGCGAAAGTCTAATCGCTGCGCCATCTTGTGGTGTGAGCGTGAGATCTAGCCTTACCGGGGCATCGGTTGCCAGCCAAAACGTCAACCTCTCTGGCGTCAACCGCCTTAAAATGGGCCCGGCCCAAACCTTAACTGCTGCCATCCACCTCTACCCTGGAGTTTACCTCGGTTACCTCAGCGGCCGGCGGCACTTCCCGTAACCACTCACGCCACATTGCTACTAGCAGCGCCATTAGCACCGGACCAATAAATAAGCCGACCAGCCCCATCGTCTTTACCCCACCGATTAAACCAAAAAAAGTAGGTAAAAAAGGCAGCTTAATTGGCCCACCGACCAGAGTCGGCCGGATGGTTTTATCGACAATAAACAGCTCAATACTGCCCCATAAGAACAAGGCAATACCTGCCGTCAGATCGCCCGTTCCCACCAAATAAAGAGAAATCAGTGTAAACGCCAGCGGCGCCCCACCCGGGATCAACGCCATAAAGCCAGTGATCACGCCAAAAGCCACCGGCGACGGCACCCCGGCAATCCAGTAGGCGACACCTAGCACTATCCCCTCGCCAATCGCAATCACGGTCATGCCCAGCACCGTAGAGCTTACGGTGGCAGGCACCACCCGGGAGAAACGCTGCCAACGCGCAGGTAAAATTCTCTCCCCGACCGTATCTAACTGACCCGCAAATTTATCGCCATCTTTGTAAAGAAAGAACAGCGTGATCAGCATAAATAAAATGGTTAACAAAGCGCCGGCCGTTTGCCAGCCCAGATTTAATACAGTACGCGAGATCCCGCTCAGGTGTTCACCACTAATCACACTGACTGCATGCCCCAATTGATGAGGTTCACTTAAATAATCCTGCCAGATTTGCGCCAGCCAGCTTCCTACGCCGGGTAACGCGGCAATCCAATCGGGTACTGGCGCTCCCGATTGATTCGCTGCCAATAACCATTTCATCCAGAGCTTCATTTCTGCTATCGCATAACTAAACACCCAGGTTAGCGGTACCACCAGACACAATACAATCAGAATCAGCGCCAGCGTCGCGGCAAGGGTTGTATTATTACCACACTGCCTGACTAACCGCTGATATACCGGCCAACTGGCAAAACAAATAATCAGCGCCGCCAGCACCGGTACCAGAAAGCCAATAAAAAAATACACCCCTGCCGCCAGAATAAGGAGCAATAACGCTCTGCTAACGGCAACATTGCTGAAAATTTGTGACATAAGGATACCCGGATTAAGGTCTTACACTCTCAGTAACTACCATAACATGGCGTAGTTTCTGGAAAACAGAATTGATAATAACACAGTGCCAGACTCTGGCGAGGTTGGCAAAGTCGCCATTTTGACAGCAGGGACTTTTCGACCTAGAGTATCGGGTCTTTAGTTAACGGAAAGCTGTCATGCGTAAAGTGATGTTGTTCTGTTCACTGTTATTTTGTTTAACATGGCCGGTACAGGCACTACCAGAAATTAATGCCATGGCGCCCTTAATTGTCAGGGAGCGCAGTGAATTTCAGCATCAACTCAAGGTCGCAAAAAAACTTGGAATAACAGCAATCTCAGTAGATGTTTGGTGGGGGCTGGTGGAGCAAGCCGGAGACCAACAATTTGTCTGGCACTACTATGATGATGTTTTTTCAGATATTCGCGCTGCCGGACTAAAAATTATCCCCATTATGGCATTTCATCAATGCGGCGGTAATGTGGGTGACGACTGCGATATCCCGTTACCTGGCTGGATTTGGACACATTATCAAAGAAAGGGTATTGCGCCTGACGATTTACGCTATCAAAGCGAAGACGGTAATACGGCCAATGAAACCCTGTCACTATGGTCAGATGAACTGGTAAAAAACCAATATATTGAGTTTATGCAAGCTTTCGCAACGCGATATCAGACAATAGCCACAGACTTTGTTGAACTGAATATTTCTATGGGGCCAGCCGGTGAGTTACGCTACCCTTCATATAACAGCCATGATGGCGTCGCCGCGGCTTTTCCGTCACGCGGACGTTTTCAGGCCTACTCTTTATTGAGCAGAACTGACTTCCAACTCTGGCTGGAGCAACGCTATCAAAACATCGCCACACTCAACTCAGGCTGGGGCACTGCTTATCAAAACTTCACAGAGATCGCACTCCCACTGTCCTGGGACCAGGCGATAGCAAGCAACCAGCATCTGACCGAGCCATCCAGGCAAGACTTTTTGCAATGGTATCACCAAGCACTGGTGGCACACGGCGCCAGGATGTTGCGCTATGCAGAATACGCTTTCCAACAGCTACCAGCCGAAATTCCATTGGGTTTTAAAATCCCCGGTATTCATTGGACAATCAACTCTGACATTGGCGCTCGTACCGCAGAGTTAGCTGCCGGTATTATTGATGCGAATGCCGCCTTCAGTTCCACACCTGAGCCGGGTTATCAGCAAATAATCGCTCTGGCAGCTCCGAAAGCCAAACAACCGCGCAAAGTTGTAGTGCATTTTACCGCGCTCGAAATGTCTGATGAGCCAGAGGGTGAGGCAGGTTCTATGCCAAGCACACTGGTGAACTGGATTGGTGCAGAAGCACGTAGACAGGGTGTTATATTAAAAGGCGAAAATGCGCTCGCCGCAGGTCTCTATCATGCCGAGGGCTGGAGTAACCTGCAACAAGTGCTACGAAATGGCAATTATCAGGGACTGACGTTATTGCGCCTTAATGACATCGTCGAGAATCCGTTAGCTGTAGCTACCCTACAACAGCTGCAGCCGGGATTTTAGTCATGTTTTATTGAAATAGTTAGCCGAATTAGACTTCGCTTGTTTTTCGGATATAGCATGCTAAGTTAAAAGTGCGGCGGTATTCATCTGAGGTGTTGGTGCGCGGCTTGTTATTGATTAGTTCGTTGATATTAACCTCGGCGCCGGTCGTCGCCGATACCGGCTCACTGCGGGCTATTGTCAGTAGCTCTAACGCGCCCCCTTATGCACTGTTTGACGAGAGTGGCGATCTAGCTGGGGGGATCAGCAAAGATATTCTTGAAGCTCTTGCCAGCCGCAGCACACTTACCCTGAACTTTTTACCTTTACCCCGGGGACGGGTGGAACAATGGTTACTTCGTGACGAAGCTGACATCGCTTGCTTTCTGAGTCCGGCATGGGTTGAGCAGCCAGAGCTTTTGGCTTGGAGTCCCAGCCTCTTTACAACGCGCCAGGTTATCGTAAGACGCAGTCATAGCCCTTCTATCACCCAGCTCACTGATCTATTGGGTAAGCGGGTCGGCACCGACCGTGGTTTCAGCTACCCTGAATTTGATGCAGTCTTTTCACAGCGCCTGATTATTCGGGATGACGCCATCTCACTACAAAGCAATCTGATGCGGCTGCAAAAACAGCGACTTGATGCGGTACTGACTGTGGATCGGGCTTATGAATATCATCAGCAACAATTTAATAGTGAAGGCTTGCATGCAGACCCGCTTTGGACAGCACCAGATAACGTCTACTGCGCGATTAACCCTAATCGGCCAGAATTAGCAAGTCGGGTGCAGCAAACGCTGCAGTTAATGATAGATGATGGCACTATCCAGAGGATTTTGTTACGTTACCAACCAGCAGTTCGCAACGAGTAGTCGCTGCCTGATATAGCACCCTGAACGCTGATATGTGAATGCTCAACGACATTGTAAAAAATGAGAGTGGCGGTTATGTATGATTTGGTGCCTAGGGTCGGACTCGAACCGACACGGAGTTTCCCCCGGCGGATTTTGAATGAAATGACTATAAGATATTGTTGCTATAAATTCAGTAGCTTAACAATATAAATCCTCCACCTTTGAAAAAACTTCACAAAAGGTGTTCCGGATTTAGGAGTCATATCATGGCAAAAATCCTTGAGAAACACACACTTGCACCTAACCTAAAAATTTACAAACAATCGAACTGTTATAACTGGATTGTACGCTTAAAAGTGGACAAAACCTATATCATTCGATCCACTCAAACTCCTGATTTACCGCAGGCAATAGCTAAAGCACATCGTCTCTTGATTGAATTTGAAATTCGTTTTGAAACAAATAACTTTGTTGTTGAATCAAAGCGTTTTGCATTTATTGCCGAGAAAGTTATTGAGCAAATGAAAGTCGCAAAGGCAACAGGCACAGGTAAAGTCATTTACGATGACTACATTGGTGCGCTGAACAAGTATCACATCCCCTTCTTTGGCGATACTCATATAACTCGTATCAATGCCGATCAACTTGATGATTTTGACGTATGGCGAGTGAATGTTCGGCGACAATTAGGATG